>NZ_ATXJ01000008.1 GCF_000421625.1 Thermus islandicus DSM 21543
CCATCCCCAAGGGAAAAACCGGCTTTCAAGATCCCCACCCGGAGGTCCGGGTTAGGGGGAGTATAGCACACACCGCAACCTTGGGCCAGGTCAAAATTTCGGTGAGGAAAGAGCTCTTGGACGGCGCTTTGTTTTTCAAAGCCCAAAGAAAGCCAGTTGCATCGTAATTTTGCTGACAAGTGTAGCAAAGGCCCGCCCTATCGCCACAGGTAAAAAGGACTGTAGCGCCCCCGTCCCAAAAGGGCGGCCTTCAGGCGCTGGGCCTGGAGCTCTATCAGTTCCCCCAGGGGCTTGCGGAAACCCAGGGGGTGGGCCACCTCCTCCAGGAGGCGGCCCTCCAAGAGCTCTATGAGCCGCCTCCGGCCCTCCTCGTTCAGGTACACGCCCCCCTCCCGCGCCTCGGCGTGGGCCGGGGTGAGGTGCCCCCTCCGGAAGGCGGAGAGGACCACCTGGTCCACGGCGGGCACCCGGAACTCCTCCATGAGGTCCAGGGCCAGGGCGGGGCTCCGCCGCCCCTCGGCGTGGAGGAAGCCCACCTCGGGGTGGAGCCCCGCCAGGCGCACCGCCACCAGAACACGCCCCAGGAGGAGGGCGTAGCCGTAGGAGAGGGCGGCGTTCACCGGGTCCCTAGGGGGCCTGCGGGCGCGCCCCCCAAAGCCTTGGGCGGTGAGGAGGCGGCCTAACCCCTGGAAGTAGGCCCGGCTTCCTTCCCCCTCCGCTCCCCGGAGGCTCTCCAGCCTCCGGGCCTCCCCGGCCCGGGCGAGGGCCTGGGCCACCTCCTCGGCCTCGGGAAGGCCGTGGCGCTCCAGGAGGGTGAGGGCGGAGCGGAGCTTGCCCACCACAAAGGCCCGGGCCAAGGGAAGGGCCTCGGCCCCAAACTGGGCCCGGAGGTGGCCTGGGTGGGGGTCGGGGAAGGCCCCTGCCACCCCGTGGAGAGAGCCCTCCAGGGAGAGGAAGAAGACCGGCACCCCCTGCCGGAGAAGGAAGACCAGGGCGGGGGTGGAGAGGCGCACGTTGCCCCAGACGGCCACGCGCCGCACCTGGCGGGCGGGGAAGCTTCCCACCTCCACCCCCTCTTCCTCCAGGAGGAGCCGCCCCTGGCGCAGGCGCAGGACGCTCCCCTGGCGGGTCAGGTGAACGGTCATGGCTAGAACTTGGGCCAGGGGGGAAGGGGCGTGACCCTTTCGTCCAGCCCGGCAAGGAAGTCCCACAGGCGCTCGTAGTCCTCCCGCTCCACAGGTCTTGTGCCGTGGGCCAGGATGCTCTCGTGCCGCTTTTGGAGGAGGGCCTGGAGCCGGTTCTTCGCTCCGTAGAGGCGCTGGGCCAGGGTGCCCTTCTGGCCGAAGGCCAGGTCCAGGTCAAAGGCCGCCTCCAGGAGGTCCATGAGGCCTCTGGGCTTGAGGATGCGTTCCTTTAGCCCCTCGGGAAAGCCTTCGGGCCAGGTAGTGGGGTCTTTTAGGACAAGGCCCAGGCGTTCGTACACGTCTACTTCCACCACGAGCTCCAGCGCCCGGTACAGCCGGGCTAAGGCGTCGTCAAAGCGGCCGAGTTCGGCGCGGCGCGCGGCGTTGGCCAGGAGGTCCTGGAGGAGGGCGAAGGTGGGTTTGCCCCCGGCCTTCACGATGGCCTCGAGGTGGGGGAGGAGGTCCTCCAGGGCCTGGAGCACCCGCACCTTGCCCCCATGCCCCCAGGCCTCGGCCACCGCCAGGGCCACGGGGAGGTGGGCGGAAAGCCTCCTCAAAGCCTCCTGGTGCCGGAAGCGGTCCCACTCCATAAGCCCCTCCACTACGCCCTTCATGGCCCCGTAGAAGCGGGTTTCCGAAGGGGACAGGGGCTTTTTCAAGAGCTCTTCCAACTCGTAGCTGGCCGCTCCCAGGTTCAGCCCGTTCCAGGCTCGGGTAAAGCCCGCCCACTCCCGGAGGCCGAAGCGGGCCGTGGGGTCCTCGAGGAGACGGAGCCTTTCGTGGCCGGAGAGAACCCGGCTTGTGCCAGGGTCCCGTTGCTGCCCGCCCACGTAGCTGAAAACCACCCCCCTCCCCGTGAGGGCCAGGGCGAGGCCCGCTGCCATGGGCTTGGTGCCCCCGGTGAGGTCGGCCACGATGGCCTTCGCCTCCCACTCCAGGGCCTTCCTCAAGGCCCGTAGGGCCTTTTGGTAGGCCTCGAGGAGGCTTTCCGCGTCCTCCAGGAGGAGGGTGTGGTGGCGGAAGGAGTTGCCGTAGTCCCTTAGAAGCTCTGCGGCCACGGGGTGGCTCTCCTGGCTGGCCAGGAAGACCACCCCCTCGGGGGCGTGCTCGGCTAAGGCTACCTCCAGGGGGTCCCGGGTGGTCCCCACGGTGAGGATGAGGACCTTCATGCCCCCATTATGGCCCGGGTAGAATGGACCCATGCGAAAGGTGGCCTTGGTCCTGGCCTTCGGCCTTGCCCTGGCCCAGCCCACCCACACCGTGGCCCCCGGGGACACCCTCTTTTCCCTGGCGCGGCGCTATGGGACCACGGTGGAGGAGCTCATGCGCCTGAACGGGCTTGCGAGCTTCCTCCTCCAGCCCGGGCAGGTGCTCCGGCTTCCCGAGAAGGGCCGGGTGCACGTGGTGGCCCCCGGGGATACCCTTTATTCCATCGCCCGGCGCTACGGGACCACGGTGGAGGAGCTCATGCGCCTCAATGGCCTCGCCTCGGCGGAGCTCAAGGTGGGCCAGAGGCTTCTCCTTCCCGGGGGGGCCACCGCACTCCCCCAAGCCCAGGCCGAAAGCGGCCCCTCCCCGCCTCCGGGAGGCGATACCCCGCCCGAGGACTACGACCCGGAAAGCCCCCTCCTCCGAATCGTGCTCCGCTACCTGGGCGTGCCCTACAAGTACGGGGCGAACTCCCCTTTGGCCCTAGACTGCTCCGCCTTTGTGGCCCAGGTTTACGCCGAGCTGGGGGTGGCCCTGCCCCGGACCTCGAGGGAGCAGTACCAGCTCCTCTCCCCGGTAGAGGAGCCTCGCCCCGGGGACTTGGTCTTCTTCAGCTTCGGGGGGAAGGAGGTGGACCACGTGGGGGTCTACCTGGGCCGAAAGGTGTTCGCCCACGCCAGCAGTTACGGGAGCCGGGTGGTGATTGAGAGCCTCGAGGCGCCCTTCTATCAGAAGGCCTACCGGGGGGCGAGGCGGGTCATGGCCAGTCCGGCACCTCCCCCCGGGCCTTCCGCAGGGCGGTGAGGAGGGCCTCCCCCGGCCTCCCCTCGCCCCGGAAGGCCCGCGCCTCTTCCTCCAGCCAGGCCTCGCCTTTGCGGAAAAGCACGGCCCGGGCCTCCTCCAAGGCCTCCTCCAGGAGGGCCCCCAGGGAGTAGAAGGAGGCCCCCGGGGGGAGGTCCGGGTCCAGGCCCTGCCGGGCAAGGGTGCGGCCGTAGGGCCCTTCCCTGGCCTCCATGGTGCCCCCCTCGGCGAAGTAGCGCCGCAGGATGCGGTTCCAGTCCCCTACCCGGCTGTAGGGGGCCATGGCCCGGTAGGCCTCTTCCAGGTCCTCCTCGGCGTAGGGGCGGTAGCGGTCCTCGTGGACCACGAGCCTCCGGGGAAGCCTAGGCCTAGGGGGGCCTTCCTCGTCGGGCACGCCCACGGCGAGCCCCGCCACCGGCAGGACCCCAGGGGGAAGCCCGAGGAGGTCCACCAGGGCCTCAATGCCGTTGAGCACCCCACCGATGAAGCAGACCCCGTAGCCCATGGCCTCGGCGGTGAGGGCGAGGTAGGCCCCGGCGAGCCCCGCGTCCAAAAGGGCGAAGTGGAGGGCGGTCCTGGGCCAAAAGGCCATCCGCTGCCCCCGGTGGGCGAGGAGGCGCTCGAGGCGGTGGACGTCGGCCAGGAGGAGGAAGAACTCGGCGGCCTGTCGGATGTGCTCCTGGTCCCCGGAAAGCCTTGCGATCTCCTCCCTAAGCCTCGGGTCCCTTATGCGGATTGCGGAGTAGAGCTGGGCGCTGGCGTCGGTGGGGGCTCGCTGGAGGGCAAAGAGGAGCTTCTCTAAGTCCTCCTCGGGGATGGGCACGGGCTTGAAGCGGCGGACGCTTCGCCTTTTCGCCAGTATGGGGGTGAGGTCCATGGGGGAAGGATAAAGCCTTGGGCTGGCCTGGGGTCAACCCACTGGGGTCCCTTCGCCCAGAAGGACAAGGCCTTCCCGGGCGGCCTCCCCCACAAGGCCGATCTCCCCCTTGCGGGCTTCCCACTCCTCGGGGGTGAGCGCCACGTAGTCCACGTTCCTCAGGGGAAGGAGGCGGTACAGGAGCTGGACCCGGCTCAGGTAGTCCATGCCCCGAAAGGCGGGGGAGACCACGAGGAGGTCCCAGTCGCTCTCCTCCAGGGCTTCGCCCCGGGCCCGGGATCCGAAAAGGAGCGCCCGTGTGAGGGGAATGGGAAGCCCTTGCAGGAGCTTTCTTAGCAGGGCGCTAGAGGCCAAGGAAGCGCAGGTAGGCCTTCCAGAGGGCCTCCCCGAAGAAGAGGGCCACCACCCCCCCGAGGGCCAGGTAGGGGCCGAAGGGGAGCTTCCGCTGCCGGAAAAGGAGGCCAAAGAGGGCCCCAGCGAAGACCCCGAGGAAAAGCGCCAGGAAGGCGTAGGGTCCAAGCCAAGCGCCAAGGGCCCCCAGGAGCTTCACGTCCCCGTAGCCCAGGGCCACGGGCTCCTCTTCCTCCTCAGGAAGGGGCCGGAAGGCCCAGTAGAGCCCCCCGGCGAGGGCCAGGCCCCCGGCGGCGAGGAGGCTTCCCTTTAGGCTTTCCAGCAGGTCTAGCCCCAGGGCCGGGGCGAGGAGGAGGGAAAGGGGCAGGAGGGGAAGGGTCATCCGGTCGGGGAGGACCACGGGCCGCCCGGTGCGGGCGGAAAGCCCCCAGGTGAGGAAGGCGAGGGCCATCCCCACCCCCGCCCCCCAAAGCGCCCCGAAGAGGGCCGCCATGTGCACCTGGTGGGGCCCCACGGGGACCTCGGCCCTACCCTCCCTGAAGCGCCTCAGGAAGAGGTTTGCGTACCCTGCCACCAGGCCAAGCCCCCCGGCGGCCATGAGGCTTCCGTCCAGGCTCTCCCGGAAGGGCAGGGGAAAGGCGAAGAGCCAGGAGGCGAAAAGCCCCAGGAAGAGGAGGCCGTAGGTGAGGGCGTCGGGAAGCTCAAAGGTGTCCAGGTCCAAGAAGGAGAGGGCCACCAGGAGGGCCAGGAAGGCGAAGACCAGGAAGGCCTCCACCCCTGGGGGGTAAAAGCGGCTGGCCAGGAGGAAAAGCCCCCCGGTCAGGGCCTCCACCAGGGGGTAGCGGGGGGAGATGGGACGGGCGCAATAGCGGCACCGCCCCTTGAGGAGGAGGTAGGAGAGGACGGGGACGAGGTCTAAGGGGCCCAAAGGGTGGCCGCACTGGGGGCAGCGGGAGGAAGGGAAAACCAAGGACTCCCCCCGGGGGAGGCGGTGGATCACCACGTTCAGAAAAGAGCCCACCGCAAGGCCCAAAAGCAGGGCGAAGAGGGACCACATAAGGGCATTCTACGGGGTAGCCTGGCTTTCACAGGGCTTTGAAGGGTTCGGGTGTAGGATAGCTCCGTGACGCCGGAAACCGCTTACCAAAACCTCCTGGAGTTCCAGAGGGAAACCGCCTACCTCGCCTCTTTGGGGGCCCTCGCCGCCTGGGACCAGCGCACCATGATCCCCAAAAAGGGCCACGAGCACCGGGCCCAGCAGATGGCCGCCCTGGCCCGGCTCCTCCACCAGCGGATGACGGACCCCAGGATCGGGGAGTGGCTTGGAGGAGTGGAGGGAAGCCCCCTGGTCCAGGACCCCCTCTCCGACGCCGCGGTGAACGTCCGGGCCTGGAGGCTCGCCTATGAGCGGGCCCGGGCCATTCCCGAGAGGCTCGCCGTGGAGCTGGCCCAGGCCAGAAGCGAGGGGGAGACCGCCTGGGAGGCCCTCCGCCCCCAGGACGACTGGAAGGGCTTCCTGCCCTACTTGCGGCGCCTCTACGCCCTGGTGCGGGAGGAGGCCGAGATCCTGATGGGGGTGGGGCCGGACCCCCTGGACCCCCCCTTTGGGGAGGTTTACGATGCCCTTCTGGACGGGTACGAGCCCGGGGCAAGGGCCAAGGACCTCGAGCCCCTTTTCGCCCGCCTGCGGCAGGGGCTTCGGGGCCTTCTGGACCGCATCCTGGGGAGCGGGCGGAGGCCCGACACGGGCCTCCTGCACCGCCCCTTCCCCGCCGAGGCGCAAAGGGGCTTTGCCCTGGAGCTCCTCAAGGCCTGCGGCTACGACCTCGAGGCGGGCCGCCTGGACCCCACCGCTCATCCCTTTGCCATCGCCATCGGCCCCGGGGACGTGCGCATCACCACCCGCTACTACCAGGACTTCTTCAACGCCGGCATCTTCGGCACCCTCCACGAGATGGGCCACGCCCTCTACGAGCAGGGCCTGCCCAAGGAGCACTGGGGCACCCCCAGGGGGGAGGCGGTCTCCCTGGGGGTCCACGAGTCCCAAAGCCGCACCTGGGAGAACCTGGTGGGCCGCTCCTTGGGCTTCTGGGAGCGCTTCTTCCCCCGGGCCCAGGAGGTGTTCCCGAGCCTAAAGGACGTGCACCTAAAGGACTTCCACCTTGCCGTGAACGCTGTGGAGCCCTCCCTGATCCGGGTGGAGGCGGACGAGGTCACCTACAACCTCCATATCCTGGTGCGCCTGGAGCTGGAGCTCGCCCTCTTCAGGGGGGAGCTTGCCCTAGAAGACCTCCCTGGGGCTTGGGAGGAGCGGTACCGGGCCTACCTGGGGGTGGCCCCTAAGGACTACAAGGACGGGGTCATGCAGGACGTGCATTGGTCGGGGGGGATGTTCGGTTACTTCCCCACCTACACCCTGGGCAACCTTTACGCCGCCCAGTTCTTCGCCAAGGCCCAAGAGGAGCTCGGCCCCCTCGAGCCCCTGTTCGCCCGGGGGGAGTTCCGGCCCTTCCTGGACTGGTCCCGCGCCAAGATCCACGCCGAGGGGAGCCGGTACAGGCCCCGTGCCCTGATGGAGCGGGTTACCGGCGCTCCTCCCAGCGAGCGCCCCTTCCTAACGTACCTGGAGAGGAAGTACACCGCTCTCTACGGCCTCTAAGGGGGCCCCGCGCGGCCCGGGTGGGGGCCTAGTAGCCATGGAGAAGCCCGAGCCGCTTGGCCCGCCTGACCGCCCTCCGGAAGAGGAAGAGCCCCAGGAGGAAGTAGGCGAGGCTATTCAGGAAGGCCAGCCCCAGGCTCCAAGCTTCCAGGGGAGCCCCCTCCGCCAGCATCCTGCGGGCCAGGGCCGCTCCCGGGGCCAGGGGCACGAAGAGGAACACCCCGCTTCCCGGCGCCTGCAGGAGGAAGAGGAGAAGGAACTGGGAGAGCCCCAAAAGCTGCCCTACCCGCTTAAAGAGGAGGGCCAGGGAGGCCATGGCGAAGCCCAGGCCGTACCCCCCCAGGACCACGACCAAAAAGGGCAGGACCCCTCCCGGGGTGAAGGCCAGGCGGGCCCCGGTGAGGGCCATGAGCGTCAGGCCCACCAGGAGGACCAGGAGGCCCTGGGTGAGGAGGCCTGCCAGGTTGCGCACCAGGAAGAGGGGGATGGGGCCGTAGGGGGTGAGGAAGACCTGCTCCAGGGTGCCCGTCTGGGCCTCTTCCATGAGGCCGAAGGAGAGGCTGTTGTAGGAGGAGAGGGTAAAGGTCCACAGGAGATAGCCCGCCAGCACGGCCTCGAGCCTGTCCCCGAACTCCGCGCCCGGCCCCGCCAAGAACCGGGCCCCCAGGAAGAGGAGGTAGAAGAGGAGGCTCAGGGTCACCACCCCCCCCACGAGCTCCAGGGGATAGCGGCGTAAGGTGAGGAGGCTCCGCCAGAACTCTGCCAGGAAAAGGTCAAGCACGGGCCACCACCCTTAAGAAGACCTCCAGGAGATCCGCCTCGGCCTTGGCCACCCGCCTCAGGGGCAGGGGCTTCACCGCCTCCAGCACCCGCCACAGCGCTTCCCCGTCCCCCCGGAAGAGAAAAGGCCCTTCCCCTTCCACGCCCAGGGACCGGAGGCGGCTTAGGACCTCGGCGGGTGGGGAGACCTCCAGCTCCAGGACGTAGTGCTCCCCGGCAAAGCGGGAGAGAAGGGCCTGCTTTTCCCCCTCCAACACCAGGCTTCCCCGGTGGATGATGGCCACCCGGTCGGCCAAGGCCTCGGCCGCGGAAAGCTGGTGGGTGGTGAGGAGGACGGCCTTGCCCCCCTTCGCCAGGGCCCGCACCTTTTCCTGGACCAAAAGGGCGGTCTCCACATCCAGGCCCAGGGTGGGCTCATCCAGGAGGAGCACCTCGGGGTCGTGCACCAGGGCCTGGAGGAGGGCGAGCTTCTGCTGCATCCCGCGGGAGAGGTGACGCACCTCCACCCGGGCCTTCTCCCAAAGGCCGTATTCCTCCAGGAGGACCAGGGCCCGCCTGCGGGCCGCCCCCAGGGAGAGCCCCCGGGCCACCCCGAAGTAGACCAGGTTTTCCAGGGGGGTAAGGCGCCAGTAGACGTTGCGGTTGCCTTCCAGCACCGCCCCCAGGTGGCGGAGGGCCCAGGGGTCCCGGCCGGGGTCCTTCCCCAGGAGGCGCACCTCCCCCCGGTCGGGGAGGAGGAGGCCCGCAAGCATCTTCACCGTGGTGGTTTTGCCCGCCCCGTTTTTACCCAGAAAGGCCAGGATCTCCCCCGGGCGCAGGGCGAGGCTCACGCCTTTGACCGCTTCCAGGGCGCCGAAGCGCTTGTAAAGCCCCCGGGCCTCGAGGAGGGGATCTCCCATGGGCCCATTCTAAGGCTCGGGCGGGCCCGCTACGTACCCCGCTTCCGCAAAAGCCCCCCAAAGGGCTTCTCCACCAACCCTGGCCAGGGCCTCCTATCTAGCGGGCCTCATCCTTTCTTGGTCCAGCGCCCGCTGTCCCGGGAGCGGTACTTCTCCATGGCCTTGAGAAAGGCTTCCTCGAGGTCAATCCCCTCCCGGTTGGCCAGGGAGATGAGGACGAAGAGGAGGTCGGCGAGCTCCATGGCCAGGTCCCCTTCCTCTTCCCCTGGCTTCGGCTTCTTGCCGTGGCGGTGGGCCAGGACCCGGGCCACCTCCCCAAGCTCCTCCGTGAGGCGGGCCAGCAGGAGGAGGGGAGGGAAGTAGCCCTCCTGGAATGAGGAGATCCAGGCGTCCACCCTTTCTTGGGCCTCCTTGAAGGTGAGCACGGCTACACCCCCGCCACAAAGGCGGCGAGGAGCCGCACCGCCCGCTTGACGTCCTCTAGGTCCACCATCTCCACGGGGGAGTGCATGTAGCGCAGGGGGATGGAAACGATCCCCGTGGGGATCCCCTCCCGCACCTTGGCCACCTCGTCGGCGTCGGTGCCGGACCAGCGCCCGTGGGCGTGGAGGGTGTAGGGGATGCCCTCCCGTTCCGCCGCCTCCTTTAGGCCCCGGAAGACCTGCTTGTCCACAAAGGGCCCCACGTCCAGGACCACCCCCCGGCCCAGCTCCGCCTCCCCCACCTGGGCCTGGTCCATGCCGGGGGTGGCGCTGTCGTGGGTCACGTCCACCACCACCGCCAGGTCCGGGTTTTCCCGGAAGGCGGCGGTCCTGGCCCCGTAGGCCCCGATCTCCTCCTGCACCGAGCCCACCGCCACCACCTCGGCGGAGGTCCTTCCCTGGAGGAGGCGGAGGGCCTCGAGGACCACGAAGGCCCCCAGGCGGTTGTCCAGGGCCTTGGAGACGAGCCTCTCCCCGAGAAGCCACTTGGGGGGCTGGTCCAGGACCCCCACCGCCCCCACCTCGAGGTGGGCCAGGGCCTCCTCCTTGCTCCCCGCCCCGATGTCGGCGAAGAGCTCGGAAAGCTCCACCGCCTTCTTGCGCTCCTCTTCCTTCAGCACGTGGATGGCCTTCCGGCCCACCACGCCGAACACCGGCCCCCGCTTCCCCGAAAAGCGCAGGCGCTGGCCCACCAGCACCTGCGGGTCCCACCCCCCTAGGGGTTTTAGGCGGAGGAAGCCCTTCTCCTCCACGTGGCTCACGATCACCCCGATCTCGTCCAGGTGGCCCAGGAGGAGGACCTTGGGCTTTCCCCCGGGGTGGATGCGGGCGTAGGCGTTGCCGTGCCGGTCCCTTTCCACCTGGGCGAAGGAACGGGCCCTTTCCAGGAAGACCTCGGCCGCCTCCTCCTCAAAGCCCGAGGGCCCCGAGGCATGGAGGAGCCTTTCCAGAAACTCCAGGTCGGGTGCGTAGCTCATAGCTCAAGCGTACAATGCCCGCATGGGGTTTTTGGCCCTCATCGCCCACGATGCCAAGAAGGAGGAGATGGTGGCCTTCTGCCAGAGGCACCGCGAGCTTCTTTCCCGCTTCCCCCTCCTCGCCACCGGGACCACGGGGCAGCGCATAGAGGAGGCCACGGGGCTTGCCGTGGAGCGGGTCCTCTCCGGGCCTTTGGGGGGCGACCAGCAGATCGGGGCCAGGGTGGCCGAGGGCCAGGTGCTGGCGGTGATCTTCTTCCAAGACCCCCTTACCCCCAAGCCCCACGAGCCCGACGTGCAGGCCCTGATGCGGGTCTGCAACGTGCACGGGGTGCCCCTGGTGACCAACCCCCAAGGGGCCGAGGCCCTGGTGCTCTGGCTCCGGAGCCTCCTCTAGAGGGCCTTTCGGTAGGCCAGGGCCTCGGCCACGTGGGCCTCCTCCACCCTTTCTGCCCCCTCGAGGTCGGCCACGGTGCGGGCCACCCGGAGGAGGCGGTCGTAGGAGCGGGCCGAGAGGAGCATCCGCTTGGCGGCTGCCTGGAGAAGGGCCTGGGCGCCCGGGGTGAGGCGGGCGTGCTCCCTTAGGGCCCTGCCGGAAAGCTCCCCGTTGGGGCGGGCCTGGCGGGCGAGCATCCTCTCCCGGGCCCTCAGGACCCTTTCCCGCACCGCCTCCGTGCCCTCCCCTTCCGGGGCGCGGGCGAGCTCCTCGGGGGTGAGGCGGGGTACCTCCACCACCAGGTCAAACCGGTCCAGAAGGGGCCCGGAGATGCGGCCCGCGTAGCGCCTCTGGGCCTGGGGGGTGCAGGCGCAGGGGCGCTCGGGGTCCCCGTGCCAGCCGCAGGGGCAGGGGTTCATGGCCGCCACCAGGAGGAAGCGGGCGGGGAAGGTGAGGCTCGCCCGGGCCCGGGCCACGGTCACCACCCCGTCCTCCAGGGGCTGGCGCAGGGCCTCGAGGGCCTCCCGGGAGAACTCGGGAAACTCGTCCAGGAAGAGGACTCCCCGGTGGGCCAGGGAAACCTCTCCCGGCTTGGGGATGGCCCCGCCCCCGATGAGCCCGGCGTAGCTCACCGTGTGGTGGGGGGCGCGGAAAGGGGGGGTCTTCAGGAGGCCCCGCACTGGCCTCCCGGCGGCGGAGTGGATCCGGGTCACCTCCAAGGCCGCCTCCTGGGAGAGGGGCGGGAGGAGGAAGGGGAGGCGCCGCGCCAGCATGGTCTTCCCCGAGCCTGGGCTGCCCACCAGGAGGAGGTGGTGGAGGCCCGCGGCGGCGATCTCCAGGGCGCGCTTGGCCTTGGCCTGCCCCTTCACGTCCCGGAGGTCCAGGACCTCCAGACCCTCCAGCGCCTCCTCCGGCTCGGCCCTCCCCAGCGGTGCCTCCCCCCTCAGGAAGGCCACGGCCTCCTTCAGGCTCCCCGCCCCGTAGACCTCCACCCCCTCCACCAGGGCCGCCTCCTTGGCGCTCTCCTCGGGCAGAAGGAGCCGCTTCCCTTCGGCTAAGGCCCCGAGGGCCAGGTTCACCGCTCCCGGAATGGGCCTCAAGCTCCCGTCCAGGCCGAGCTCTCCGGCGAGGGCGAAGGGCAAGAGGGCCTCGAGGGGCACCACCCCTTGCGCGGCCAGGAGGCCCAGGGCGATGGGCAGGTCAAACTGGCTTCCCTCCTTCCTGAGCTCCGCCGGGGCCAGGTTCACCACCACCCGGGCCTGGGGGTAGGGAAAGCCAGCGTTTTTAAGGGCGGCCCGGACCCTCTCCCGGCTCTCCTCCACCGCCTTGTCGGGCAGGCCCACGAGGGCGTAGGTGGGAAGCCCGGGGCTTACGTCCACCTCCACGGTTACAGGAACCGCGTCCAGACCGAAGAGGGCGTAGCTTCGCGCCTGGGCCAGCATGGAAGGAGTTTACCACAAACTTGTTAGTTTTCAGGGGTGGGGGAGGTTAGCTAACACGCCAAATGAAGGGGAACCTTTAGGCTCTGGATGGACCTATAATGGTCGGAGGTGAAGGGGAGCCACAAGAAGGCATATAACAAAATCCGCCGGGCCCTGGAGGAGCGGCGCGCCCTTTTGGACCGCTTTGGCGGAATGAAACTGGACCTTATCCAGGTGGCCAACGAGGAGTGGTTGTACATGCTCCAGGAGGACACCCGTCACTCCTTGGCCATAGAAGGGTATTTCGCCGCTGAGTGGGAGTTGCGCCAGGTGCTCAGGGGCCGAAGAGGATCGGCGGAGGTTTTTAACTACTTTCGCACCGCCCAGTTCGTGTACGAGCAGGCGCTCCAGGACGCTCAGGAGGGAGTTTGGCACCTGGATTTGGCTTTTATCAACAACATCCACGGCCAGCTCTTTAGGGAAACACCCCTGGAGCGGGAGCGGGGTAGGCCTGCGGACGGGTTAGAGCGCCGCATCCAAGGGGCCAAGGTCATCCCTCCCCTCGAGGCCACGGAGTACCTCAGGGCCTTTGTACGGGTGGCCCGGCTCCTTTTGGAGGAACGGGAGTTCCTGGAAGCCATAGCGAAAATCCACACCCTTTTTGAGGCCATTCACCCTTATCGGGATGGGAATGGGAGGGTAGGCCGCCTGCTCCTCAACTATTTGGTCATCCACCAGGGCTTTCCCCCTTTGGTAGTTAAGGGGTTGAGCGAGGCGGACCGGAAGCGGTACTACCAGGCCCTGGAAGGGGCGGATCGAGGGTTGCAAGCTGGTTTTCCTCCTCCCGATCCCCAGGCCCTCATCCGGTCTTTGGACCAGGGGGATTGGGTTGCCCTGGCCTCGCTTTTAGGGGAGTCCCTCCTCGCCCGCTTGGAAAAGGCGGCTGCCTTAGCCCTGATGCAGTGGCAGGACTTGAAGCCCCTGGATGGGGTGGCGCAAGATCTGGGCGTGCCTCGGCCCCAGCTTTACGTGTGGGTCCACCGGGGCCGGCTTCTGGTGTACCGCTCTGGCGGGCAGAAGCGGCTTTTTTCCCACCCTTGGCTTTTCTTGGGCACAAGGGAGCGGCCGGCGGTTCTGCCTTCCTGGCTCCCCCCTCCCCGGCCTGACTGGCGGGAGCGGGTGGCCGACCTGCAGCGGCTTCTCTTTCACCCGGACCTTTGAAGGAGGGGCAGGTACAGGGCGAGGGCCAGGAGAAGGAGGGCAAGGAGCCCGCCGAAGGCCAGGCCGTACCCCAAGGCCCCCACCGCCACCCCGAGGCCCCACTGCAGGAGGAAGGTGCCCCCGATGCCGAAGAGGTTCACCAGGGTGGTTCCCCGGCCCACCAGGTGGGCCGCCACCAGCTCCCGGGCCTGGGTGAGGGTGAGGATGTTGAAGGCCCCGAAGAGGCCCAGGAGGGCGTAGGCAGGAACGAGGGCCTTGAGGAGGAGGAGAAGGAGGCCCAGGGCGAAGAGGAGGGCCGAGGCGAGGAGGACCCGGGCCGTGCCCAGCCGGTCTGCCAGGTACCCCGAGGCGAGAAACCCCAAGACCGCAAGCCCCGAGTAGAGGAAGAGGAGGTTCCCCACCTGGACGGCCTCGAGGCCCAGGGCGTAGGCGTAGGCCCCGGCCCAAAGCGTCTGCAGGGAGAGAAACCCCCCGGTGAAGGCGAAGCCCAGGAAGGCCACCCGGAGAAGCCTTCCGTTCCGCAATACCTCCCCTAGGCCCCCCTGCTCCTTCCCCCCGGGCCAGGCCACCCCCGGGGGGGCGTTCCGCACCCCCAGGTAGAGGGCGAGGGCCACCAGGACCACCACCCCTGCCCCCAGGAGGAAGACCCCGCGCCAGCCCAGGGCCTCCTTGAGGAGGGCGAGGGGGGTGGCCGCCAGGAGGCCGCCGGTGGCCCCAAGGCCCACGAGGAGGGTGGAGACCGTGGCGTAGTTTTTGGGAAACCACAGGCTAAAGGCCTTCAAGGAGCCCATGAGGGCCGCGGCCATCCCCACCCCGATCAGGGCCCGGCCCAGCGCCAGGACGGGGAAGCTATGGGCCAGGCCGAAGACCAGGCTCCCCAAGGCCGCCACCAGGAGGAGGGCCGGGGTCACCGTCCGGGGCCCGAGCCGGTCCAGAAGCCCGCCCAAGGGCAGCTGCACCGAGGCAAAGGCCAGGTAGAAGAGGCTCGTCATGAAGCCGAGCTCCGCCGGGCCCAGGCCGAGCTCCTGGGAGAGGTCCTTGGCCAGGACGGCGTTCGCCGAACGGTAGAAGTAGGAGAGGAAGTAGCCCAGGGTGAAGAGGAGAAACACCCGTGCCGCCATGCTACCTCCGGTTAAGCCAGACACCCATGAGGATCATAGCACCTCCAAGAAGCGCCTCCGGCCGTAAGGGCTCGCCCGCCAGGGGCCAGGCGAACAGGGCCCCGCTCACGGGCTCCAGCATGGCCACCAGGGTGGCGGTACGGGCGGGGAGGGTCCTCACCCCCAGGAGGAAGAGGCCGAAGGGGACCACCGTGCCCAGGGTGACCAGGTAGGCCACCGCCCCCCAGGCCCCTAGGGGGAGGGCCCGGAGGGCCTCGAGGCGGAGGAGGAGGAAGGGCAGGGAGAGGAAGGTCCCCACCCCGGTGGCCACCCCCAAGGCCACGAGGGGAGGGGTCTTCAGGCCTTGGGCGGAGGCGGCGTAGGCCGCGAAGGATAGGGCGGCGAGGAGGCCGAAGGCGAGTCCCTTAGGCCCCCCTTTTAGCTCTTCCGGCCCCACCACGAGGAGGTAGGCCCCAAACAGGGCAAGCCCCACCCCCAAGAGGGCCCTGTGGGGAAGCCTCTCCCCCTTGAGGAGGGCGTAGAGGGTGAGGAGGGAAGGGGCCAGGTACTGGAGGAAGATCCCCGTGGCCACGGTGGCGGCGTGGATGGCGAGGTAGTAGAAGGCCTGGGCCCCGGCGAGGGCAAGGCCCACCCCAAGAAGCCTTGCCCGCTCGGAGGGATGGGGCGGGCGGGCCAGGACCAGGGGAAGGAGGAGGAGGAAGCTCAGAAGGAAGCGCAAGGGAATGAGGACCTCCGGCGGGATCTCCCGCATGGACCGCCCTGCCAGGGCGCCCCCAAGCCCCCAGAGAAGGGCGGCCAGGGCCACGGGGATCACCGCCTACCTCCCAGCACGGCGAGGGCCACCCCGAGGAGGAGGACCAGGGCCCCGAGGAGGACCCTCGCCCCGGGGAACTCCCCAAAGAGGAGGTAGGCGAGGAGGCTCGCCCCCACCGGCTCAAAGAGGATGGCCAGGGTCACCAGGACCGGGGGGATGTGCCGCGTGGCCCAGTTGAAGCTGGTATGGCCCACGAGCTGGGGCAAGAGGGCCATGAGGAGGAGGTAGAGGTACACGGGCCAGGGATAGCCCCCATACCCACCGCCGAAGAGGTAGGGGAGGGGTAGGAGGAGGAGGGCGGCCGCCGTGTAGGCCACCCGCACGTACCCGAAGAGGGAAAGCCCCCGCCTCTGGGCCTCCCGCCCCAGGAGGAGGTAAAAGGAGGCGGCGATGGCGCCGAGAACCGCCAGGGTGTCCCCGAGGAGAGGGTGGCTTCCCCCACCGCCTTGCGCGTCTCCCAAGCCGATGAGGAGGCCGCCCGTAAGGGCCACCCCGATCCCGAGGAGGGTGAGGGCCGAGGGCCTTTCCCGGAAGAGGAGCCAGCCCAAAAGGGTGACCCAGACCGGGTTGGTGGTGACCAAGGCGGTGCTCGCCGCCACGGAGGTGTAGGAGAGGGAGGTGATCCAGAGGGCGAAGTGGAGGGCAAGGGCCACCCCCGCCCCCACGGCCCAAGGAAGGCCGGCCCGGTTCCCCAAGGGCCTGCGCCAGCCCGGGGCGAGGATCAGGGCGGCGAGGCTCATGCGCCCTGCGCTCATCACCAGGCTGAAGGCGAGGCTCTTCTCCCCGGAGGCCTGAAGGGCAAGCCGCACCAGGATGCTGCCGAAGCTGATGGCCAGGATGCCCAGAAGGAGCACGCCGGCGACCGTTAACCCCGAGGGGCGCATGGCGGCATTTTCCCACAGTAGGGGCTTTCCCGGAAGCGGTCTGGCCCCTCCCCGGTGTATACTTCCCCCCGAGGAGGCGCCCATGGTGACCGTAGCGGTTCCCAAGGAGAGGGCCCCGGGGGAGAGGCGGGTGGCCCTGGTGCCCGAGGTGGTGGCCCGCCTGGTGAAAGGCGGCGCCCGGGTGCGGGTGGAACGGGGTGCCGGGGAGGGGGCCTACCACCCCGACGAGGCCTACCGGGAGGCGGGGGCGGAGGTGGTGGAGCGAGGGGAGCTCCTGAAGGGCGCCCACCTCCTCTTCACCGTCCAGCCGCCCCCGGAGGATCTGATCCAAGGGCTGGAGCCCGGGGCCATCGTGGTGGGCTTCGTCCAGCCCCACAAGAACCCAGACCTGGTCCGGGCCCTCCAGGCGAAGAAGGCCACGGTGATCGCCATGGAACTCATCCCCCGCATCACCCGGGCCCAGGGCATGGACGCCCTCTCCAGCCAGGCCACGGTGGCGGGGTACCTGGCGGCGGTCCACGCGGCGAGGCTTTCCCCCCGCTTCTTCCCCATGCTCACCACGGCGGCGGGCACCATCCGCCCCGCCAAGGTGATGGTGATGGGGGTAGGGGTGGCCGGGCTCATGGCCATCGCCACCGCCAAGCGGTTGGGGGCCCAGGTCTATGCCTACGATGTGCGGAGGGCAGCCCTGGAGCAGGCCCTTTCCCTTGGGGCCAAGCCCATTGAGTTGCCCATCAGCGCCGAGGGGGAAGGCGGGTACGCCCGGGAGCTCACCGAGGAGGAGAAGCGCCTCCAGCACGAGGCCCTCCGCGACCAGGTGGCGGGGATGGACGTCCTCATCACCACGGCCCAGGTGCCCGGCCGCCCTGCCCCCCTCCTCCTCACCGAGGACATGGTGGAGAGGCTGAAGCCCGGGAGCGTGGTGGTGGACCTGGCGGCGGAGTCGGGCGGCAACTGCGCCCTCACCCGGCCGGGGGAGGTGGTGGAGGTGCGGGGCGTGCGGATCTTTGGGCCTTTGAACCTGCCGAGCGAGCTTTCGGTTCACGCTTCGGAGATGTACGCCAAGAACCTTTTGAACCTTTCCAGCCTGCTTATGGAAAAGGGCGAGTTCGCCCCCAAGTGGGAGGACGAAATCGTCCAGGCCGCCCTACTCATGCGAGAGGGCGAGATCCTGCACGGGCCCACCAGGGCCCTTCTGGGAGGTGCGTGATGGAGTTCGGCTTCTGGTCAGCCCTCTACATCTTCGTGCTCACCGCCTTTCTGGGGTACGAGCTGATCACGCGGGTGCCCGTGATCCTCCACACCCCCTTGATGTCTGGTTCCAACTTCATCCACGGGGTGGTGGTGGTGGGGGCCATGGTGGTCCTGGGCCAGGCGGAGACGGGTTTGGAGAAGGCCATCGGCTTCCTGGGCGTGGTCCTGGGGGCGGCCAACGCGGCCGGGGGCTATGCGGTCACGGTGCGCATGCTGGAGATGTTTGAAAGGAAGCCAGGAAAGGGAGGTGGGGCGTGATGGACCCCATCCAGCTGGCCTATTTCCTGGTGGCCCTCCTCTTCATCGTGGGCCTCAAGCGCATGGCCCACCCCACCACCGCCAAAAGCGGCATCGTCTGGGCGGGCTGGGGGATGGTGCTGGCGGTCCTCGCCACCTTCCTCTGGCCGGGGATGGGGAACCTTCCCCTCATCCTCCTGGCCCTCCTCTTGGGCTCGGCGGTGGCCTGGTGGGCGGCTGTGAAGGTGGCCATGACGGACATGCCCCAGATGGTGGCCATCTACAACGGCATGGGCGGGGGCGCGGCGGCCACCATCGCCGCGGTGGAGCTCCTCAAGGGGGCTTTTGAGAACGCCGGCCTCATGGCCCTGGCCCTTCTGGGCGGGCTCATCGGGAGCGTGGCCTTCACGGGGAGTCTCGTCGCCTTTGCCAAGCTCCAGGGGATCATGCGGAGCCGCCCCATCCTCTTCCCGGGCCAGAAGGCGGTGAACGCCCTCGCCCTCGTCCTTACCTTGGTCCTGGGGCTCTCCCTGCTCTGGAACGACGCCACCTTGGGCATCGTCCTCTTCTTCCTCCTGGCCCTCCTCTTCGGGGTCCTCATGACCCTGCCCATAGGGGGCGGGGACATGCCCGTGGCCATCTCCTTCTACAACGCCTTCACCGGCATGGCCGTGGGCTTTGAGGGGTTTGCCGTGGGGAACCCGGCCCTCATGGTGGCGGGGACCCTGGTGGGGGCGGCGGGCACCCTCCTCACCGTCCTCATGGCCAAGGCCATGAACCGCTCCGTGTGGAGCGTGCTCGCGGGGGGGTTCGGCGTGGAGCAGGAGGCTTCCGAGGTCAAGGGGAGCCTCAAGCCCATTGAGGTGGAGGACGCCGCCGTGATGCTGGCCTACGCGGGCAAGGTGGTCTTCGTCCCCGGCTACGGCATGGCCCTCTCCCAGGCGCAGCACAAGGTGAAGGAGCTCGCTGACCTCCTGGAGAGCCGGGGGGTGGAGGTGAGGTTCGCCATCCACCCGGTGGCGGGAAGGATGCCCGGGCACATGAACGTCCTCCTGGCTGAGGCCGGGGTGGACTACGAGAAGCTCAAGGACCTGGAGGAGATCAACCCCGAGTTCCCCACCGTGGACGTGGCCGTGGTTATCGGGGCCAACGACGTGGTGAACCCGGCCGCCCGCCGCCCGGGAAGCCCCCTCTACGGCATGCCCATCCTGGACGTGGACAAGGCCAAAAACGTGATCGTCATCAAGCGGGGGCAGGGCAAGGGCTTCGCCGGGGTGGAGAACGAGCTCTTCTACGCCGACAACACCCGCATGCTCTACGGGGACGCCCAGAAGGTCCTGACCGAGCTGATCCAGGCCCTGAAGCGGCTTTAGGCGTCCCCCGCCGGGGCCAAGGGGCTTCTTGACCGGCTGCCTTACCCCTGGTATAGTGCTCTCTGCGGTCGGTCCGCGGTAGCTCAGCTGGTAGAGCGGCCGGCTGTTAACCGGTTGGTCGCAGGTTCGAATCCTGCCCGCGGAGCCAAAGGGGGGCCTAAGGCCCCCTGGGTCTTTTATTTGGGGAGGGAAGGGGGTATAATCTTTCCCCGTGCGGCCTGCCGGGCCCGGAAGGGAGGTGAAGATGCGCAAGTACGAGGTCAACGTCATCCTGAACCCCAACCTGGACCAGACCCAGCTCGCCCTGGAGAAGGAGATCCTCGCCAAGGCCCTCGAGGCCCACGGGGCCCGGGTGGAGAAGGTGGAGGAGTGGGGGTTGCGCCGCCTGGCCTACCCCATCGCCAAGGACACCCAGGGCTACTTCCTCTTCTACCAGGTGGAGATGCCGGAGGAGCGGGTGAACGACCTGGCCCGGGAGCTCCGCATCCGCGACAACGTGCGCCGGGTGATGGTGGTCAAGGCAGCGGAGCCCCTCCTCTCCAAAGCGTAAACTGTCCTCATGGCAAGAGGCCTGAACCAAGTCTTCCTCATCGGTACCCTTACCGCCCGCCCGGACATGCGCTACACCCCGGGGGGGCTCGCCATCCTGGACCTCAGTCTGGCGGGCCAGGACACGCTGACGGACGAGACGGGCCAGGAGCGGGAGGTTCCCTGGTACCACCGGGTGCGCCTCCTCGGCCGCCAGGCGGAGATGTGGGGGGATGTCCTGGAGAAGGGGACCCCCCTTTTCGTGGAGGGGCGGCTGGAGTACCGCCAGTGGGAAAAGGAGGGCGAGAAGCGGAGCGAGCTCGTGGTCCGGGCGGACTTCATAGACCCCCTGGAGGGGAGGGGTCGGGAGACCCAGGAGGACGCCCGGGGCCAGCCGAGGTTGCGCCGGGCCCTCAACCAGGTGATCCTCATGGGCAACCTCACCCGCGACCCCGACCTCCGCTACACCCCCCAGGGAACGGCGGTGGTGCGGCTCGGCCTGGCGGTGAACGAGCGCCGCTCCCGCCAGGGGGAGCGGGCCCCGGCTTCGCGCAGCGAACCCCGGGAGGAGAGGACCCACTTTGTGGAGGTTCAGGCCTGGAGGGAGCTCGCCGAGTGGGCGGGGGAGCTTAGGAAGGGCGACGGGCTTTTGGTCATCGGCCGCTTGGTGAACGACTCCTGGACGAGCTCCAGCGGGGAGAGGCGCTTCCAGACCCGTGTGGAAGCCCTCAGGCTGGAGCACCCCACCCGTGGGCCTGCCCAAGCCGGCGGAAGCAGGCCCCAACCGGTCCAGACGGGCGGGGTAGACATAGACGAAGGGTTGGAAGACTTTCCGCCGGAGGAGGATCTGCCGTTTTGAGCGCGAAGAACGCCAAACCCAAGAAGGAGGCGCAGGCGCGCCGTCCCTCTAGGAAGGCCAAGGTCAAGGCCACCCTGGGGGAGTTTGACCTGAGGGACTACCGCAATGCGGAGGTGTTGCGGCGCTTCCTGTCGGAGACGGGGAAGATCCTTCCCCGCCGCCGCACGGGGCTTTCCGCTAAGGAGCAGCGCATCCTGGCCAGGACCATCAAGCGGGCCAGGATCCTGGGGCTTCTCCCCTTCACGGAGAAGCTGGTGCGGAAGTAGGGGGGCAAGGTGAAGGTCATCCTCTTGGAACCCCTGGAGAACCTGGGCGAGGTGGGCCAGGTGGTGAACGTGAAGCCGGGCTACGCCCGGAACTACCTCCTGCCCCGGGGCCTCGCCGTTTTGGCCACGGAGAGCAACCTGAAGGCCCTCGAGGCCAAGATCCGCGCCCAGGCCAGGCGGCTGGCGGAGCGAAAGGCCGAGGCGGAGAGGCTCAAGGAGATCTTGGAAAACCTCACCCTCACCATCCCGGTGCGGGCGGGGGAGGCCAAGATCTACGGTTCCGTCACCGCCAAGGACATCGCCGAAGCCCTTTCCCGCCAGCACGGCATCACCATTGACCCGAAGCGCCTGCAGCTGGAGAAGCCCATCAAGGAGCTGGGGGAGTACGTCCTCGCCTACAAACCCCACCCCGAGGTGCCCATCCGGCTCAAGGTGAACGTGGTGGCCCAGGAGTAGGGGCGGACCCCTTAGGCCCCCCGCCCTCCTGGGGCGGGGGGGTTTCCTTGACGAGGAGGTGGGGGCCGAGCTCCGCCAGGCTTCTTACCCCCGAGAGGGCGAGGGTGAGCTCCAGCTCGGCCAGAAAGTGGGCGAGGACCGCCCTGACCCCTTCCTCGCCCTTGAGGGCCAGGCCGTAGACGTAGGGCCTTCCTAGGCCCACCGCCCGGGCCCCCAGGGCCAGGGCCTTGACCGCATCCGCCCCGGTGCGGACGCCGCTGTCCAGGAGGAGGGGGACCTGCTCCCCTACCGCCTGGGCGAGGAGGGGCAGGGCCTCGAGGGCGGCCAGGCTCCCGTCCACCTGCCTTCCCCCGTGGTTGGAGACGTAGACCCCGTCCACCCCCAAGGCCACCGCCTTTACGGCGTCCTCCGGGTGGAGGAGGCCCTTGAGGAGGAGGGGCAGGCGGGTGGCCTCCCGGACCCTCTCCACCTCCTCCCAGGAGAGCTCGGGGAAGGAGTAGGTGGCCACGAAGCGGCGCACGGCCTTCTGCATCCGGGAAAGGTCCAGCCCATAGCGCTTCCCCGTCTGCCTGAGGGCGAGGAGGTTCGTGAGAAGGGCCAGGGTGGGCTTGGGGCGGAAAGCGGGGCCCTCCAGGGGCTCGTCCAGGGCCCCTAAAAAGGCGGGGTCGGTGAGGTACTGGGCCATGCCCTGCCCCTTGAGGAAGGGGAGGTGGGCCAGGTCCAGGTCCCGGGGGCGCCAGCCCAGCTGGACCGTGTCCACGGTGAGGACCACCCCGGCGCACCCCGCCTCCTCCGCCCGGCGCAGGAAGCTTTGCACCACCCGCCGGTCGCTGGAGTGGTAGAGCTGGAAGAAGACCACCGCCTCGGGGTTGGCCTCCCGGGCCGCCGCCACCACCCGCTCCAGGGGGTAGGAGCTCTGGTTGGAAACCATGAAGGGCACCCCTGTGCGGGCCGCCGCCCGGGCCGCGGCCAGGTCGGCCTCGGGGTGGGCGAGCTCTAAAACCCCAATGGGGCAGAGGAAGAGGGGGGCGGCCCACCGGCGCCCCCAAAGCTCCCCCTCGAGGCCCGGGGGCTTGGCCCCCCGGAGCATCCGGGGGAGGAGGCGGTAGCGGTCAAAGGCCTGGCGGTTCGCGGCCATGGTCCTTTCCAGCCCCGCCCCCCCCGCCACGTAGGCGAAGGCCTCGGGGGACATCCGCTTCCTCGCCGCCTCCTCCAGGGCCTCGGGATGGACGGGGACCGGGGGCTTCCGCCCCAAGAGGCCCTCCAGGTAGATCCGCTGCTGCACGCTCCTTCCCAGCATCCCGTGCCTCCTTGACGCCTTTGCCCGGATTCTACCCCGGGGGGTCCAGGCTGTAAACTGGGTGCAAATGGCGAGGTCCGTCCTCATTACCGGGGCCGGAAGCGGGATCGGCCTGGCCACGGCGAGGCTTTTGGCCGCCCGGGGCTTCCGCGTCTACGGCGGGGTGCGCCGGCCGGAGGACGCCAAGGCCCTGGAGGCCTTGGGGGTGGAGCCCCTCTTTCTGGATGTGACCCGGGAGGAGGACCTCCTCCGGGCCAGGGAGCGCCTGGAGGGCGAAGGCCTTTACGGCCTAGTGGCCAACGCCGGCCTCGCCGTGGCGGGGCCCTTGGAGCTCGTGCCGGTCTCGGCCTTCCGGGAAGCCCTCGAGGCGAACGTCCTGGGGGCCTTCGCCACGGTGAAGGCCTTTCTCCCCCTCCTTAGGGCCTCCCGGGGCCGGATCGTCCTCATGGGCTCCGTCTCCGGTCTCGTGGCCCTGCCCCTCATGGGCCCCTATGCGGCGAGCAAGTTCGCCCTCGAGGCCCTGGCCGATGCCCTTCGGGTGGAGCTCCTCCCCTTCGGGGTCAAGGTGGCCCTCATTGAGCCCGGCTCGGTAGCCACGCCCATCTGGGAGCGCTCCTTAAAGCGGGCCGAGGGGTATTTGGAGCCCCCGCCCCCGGGGACCGAGGGGGTCTACGGCCGTTACCTGGAGGTGGCCCGGAGGCTTGCCGAGGGGAACGCCAGGCGGGGGCTCCCCCCGGAGCGGGTGGCGGAGGCGGTCTACCGGGCCCTCACCGAGCCCAGGCCAAAGGCCCGCTACCTGGTGGCCCACCCCGCCCGGGCCCGGGAGACCCGGCTCCTCCGGCTCCTCCCCGCCCCCCTCCGGGACCGGCTCGTGGCCCGCTTCCTCGGGGCCTAGGGGGAGGTTTCCCAGCCTCACCCTGCCCTAGGGCAGGGTCTTGTATGCTTAGGCCGTGGAGTTCCTGGTGGAGGACCTAGGCCTTTTGCCCTACGGGGAGGCCTGGGCATACCAGAAGGCGGTGCACCGCGAGGTGGTAGAGGGAAGCCGCCCCCCTACCCTCCTCCTCCTGGAGCACCCCCGGGTCATCACCTTAGGCCGGAAGGCCACGGGGGAGAACCTCCTCTTCCCGGAGGGCTGGTACCGGGAAAACGGTTTTGAGCTCTACTGGGTGGAGCGCGGTGGGGACGTCACCTACCACGGGCCCGGGCAACTGGTGGGCTACCCCATCTTCCCCGTGGGCCGGGAGGTGCGCCGCTTCCTAAGGCAGCTGGAGGAGGCCATCGTGCGGGTGGCGGCGGGCTACGGGATCCCGGCCTACCCCACCCCGGGCTATGCCGGGGTCTGGGTGGGGGAGGAGAAGCTCTGCGCCATCGGGGTGGCGGTGAAGGAGGGGGTGAGCTTTCACGGTTTCGCCCTGAACGTGAACACCGACCTCAACGACTTCACCGTCATCGTCCCCTGCGGCCTCAAGGGGAAGGGGGTCACCTCCCTGGAAAGGCTTCTCGGCAGGAGAGTGCCCATGGAGGAGGCCAAGGACCGGGTGGTGCAGGCCTTTGCCCAGGTCTTCGGCATGGAGCCTGTGAGGAGGAAGGGGCATGAAACCCAGGTTTGAAACGGTGGAGCTCCTCTCCCCCACGGGGGAGGTGGTGGAGCTCAAGGTGGTGAAGCGGGGCCTGGCCCAGGCGCGGCCCGAGCCCGTGGACCGGAACAAGCCCGCCTGGATCAAGGCTCCCCTGCCCACGGGCGCCCGCTACCAGGCCTTGAGGCAGATGGTGCAGGAGCTGAAGCTCCACACCGTCTGCCAGGAGGCCCTGTGCCCCAACATCGGGGAGTGCTGGACCCATGGCACCCTCACGGTGATGCTCCTGGGGGACATCTGCACCCGGGCCTGCAAGTTCTGCGCCGTCCACACGGGAAACCCCAGGGGCCTCGTGGACCCGGAGGAGCCTAGGCGAGTGGCCGAGGCCATCGCCCGCATGGGGGTGCGGTACGTGGTCTTAACCAGCGTGGACCGGGACGACCTAGAGGATGGCGGCGCCTCCCACTTCGCCGCCACCATCCGGGCCATCAAGGAAAGGGCCCCCGGGGTCCTGGTGGAGGCCCTAACGCCCGACTTCCAGGGAGACCTCAAAGCGGTGGAGACGGTTCTTGCGGCGAACCCCGAGGTCTACGCCCAGAACCTGGAGACGGTGCGCCGCCTCACCCCCAGGGTCCGGGACCCCCGGGCGGGGTACGAGCAGACCCTAAGGGTCCTGGCCCACGCCAAAAGGGTCCGGCCCGATATCCTCACCAAAAGTAGCCTCATGCTGGGGCTAGGGGAGACGGAGGAGGAGCTCCTCGAGGCCATGCGGGACCTGCGCGCCGTGGGGGTGGACATCCTCACCCTGGGCCAGTACCTCAGGCCCACCCCCGCCCACCTTCCCGTAGCCCGCTACGTCCCCCCCGAGGACTTCCAGAAGTACGCCGCCTGGGGGTACGAGCTGGGCTTCCGCGAGGTCTTCGCCGGGCCTTTGGTGCGGAGCTCCTACCGGGCGGACCGGGTCTTCCTGGAGGCCAAGGCGCGGTGAGGCTTTTCCTCCTGGACCTCCTCGCCCTCCTCCTCTTCGCTGGGGCAGGGCTCCTTTCCCACGGCCAGCCCCTAAGCCTGGCGGGGTTCGCCCGGAACGTCCTCCCCGTGCTCTTCGTGTGGCTCCTCCTAAGCCCCTTCCTCGGCACCTACCGCCGCCCCACCTGGGGAAACCTCCTCCTCACCTGGCTCCTGGCCTTCCCGGCGGGGTTATGGCTTAGGCAGATGGCCCTGGGCGGGGCCTTCGGGGCGGGGTTTTTCGTCTTCCTGGGGGTGGCCATGGGCTTCAGCCTCCTCTTCCTCCTCCTTCTCCGGGGCCTCGCCAAGGCCCTTCGCCTCTGGTAAAAAGGAGCCATGGAAAAGGTGGCCTTCCTCGGTCTTGGGGCCATGGGCTACCCCATGGCGGGGCACCTGGCGCGGCGCTTTCCCACCCTGGTCTGGAACCGGACCTTTGCCAAGGCCCTAAGGCACCAGGCGGAGTTCGGCTCCGAGGCCGTGCCCCTGGAGCGGGTGGCCGAGGCCCTGGTGGTCTTCACCTGCCTGCCCACCACCAAGGAGGTGGCGGAGGTGGCCGAGGCCCTCCTGCCCCACCTCCGGCAGGGCACCTACTGGGTGGACGCCACGAGCGGGGAGCCCGAGGCGAGCCGGAGGCTCGCCGAGCGCCTGAAGGAGAAGGGCGTCACCTACCTGGACGCCCCCGTCTCGGGGGGCACCTCGGGGGCCGAGGCGGGCACCCTCACGGTGATGCTGGGGGGCCCCGAGGAGGCGGTGGAGCGGGTGCGGCCCTACCTCGCCTACGCCAAGAAGGTGGTCCACGTGGGGCCCGTGGGGGCGGGGCACGCGGTGAAGGCGGTCAACAACGCCCTCCTCGCCGTAAACCTCTGGGCGGCGGGGGAGGGGCTTTTGGCCCTGGTGAAGCAGGGGGTTTCGGCGGAGCGGGCCCTCGAGGCCATCAACGCCTCCTCAGGCCGCTCCAACGCCACGGAGAACCTGATCCCCCAAAGGGTCCTCACCCGCGCCTTCCCCAAGACCTTTGCCCTGGGGCTTCTGGTGAAGGACCTGGGCATCGCCATGGGGGTTCTGGACGGGGAGAAGGCCCCAAGCCCCCTCCTGCGCCTCACCCGGGAGGTCTACGAGATGGCCAAGCGGGAGCTCGGCCTCGAGGCCGACCACGTGGAGGCCCTGAGGCTTTTGGAGCGCTGGGGCGGGGCAGAGATCCGCTAGCGGTTCAGGATGTGGATGGCCTGCTTGTGGAAGGCCTCCGCCGCCTCCATGAGCCCCTCGGAGAGGGTGGGGTGGGCGTGCACGGTGAGGGCGAGGTCCGTGACCGTGGCCCCCATCTCCAGGGCCAGGGTGGCCTCGGCGATGAGCTCCCCGGCCTGGGGGCCCACGAGGAAGACCCCGAGGAGGAGGTCGGTTTCCGCGTCCCCCACCACCTTGACCATTCCCTCGGCCCCGCCCAGGGTGAGGGCCCGGCCACTGGCGGCCAAGGGGAACTTCCCCACCTTCACCTTGTACCCGGCCCTCCTCGCCTCCTCCTCCGTGAGGCCGACCCCCGCCCACTCGGGGGAGGTGTAGACCACGCTCGGGACCTGGTAGTCAAAGGCGCTCTCCTTGCCCGCGGCGTTCTCCGCCGCCACCAGGCCTTCCTTCATGGCCTTGTGGGCGAGGAGGGGTGGACGGGCCACGTCCCCGATGGCGTAGATTCCGGAGGCGGTGGTTTCCATCTTCTGGTTCACCTTAACGAAGCCCTTTTCGTCCACCGCCACCCCCGCCTTTTCCAGGCCGAGGCCCTCGGTGCGGGGCTTCCGGCCCACGGCCACCAGGATCTTGTCCACCACCAGGGTTTCCCCCTTGCCCCCCTGGGCGGGCTCGAGGGCCACGTGGAGCCCGTCCTTTTGCCTCTCATACCCTACCGCCTTGGTGCCGGTTAGGACCCGGATCCCCTCCTTCTCCAGGGCGCGCCTTAGGAGGCCTGCGGTCTCGGGGTCCCCGGCGGGGAGGATCTCCGGCATGTACTCAATGAGGGTCACCTCAGCCCCAAGGCGGCGGTAGATCTGGCCGAACTCCAGTCCCACCGCCCCGCCCCCGATGACGAGGAGCCTCTTGGGGATGCCCTCCTCCACCTTCAGGGCCCGGGTGGAGTCCCAGACGTCTTCGCCGAAGGGAAAGCCCTTTAGGCTTGCGGGTTCGCTCCCCGTGGCCAGGATGAAGGTCCTCGCCCCGTAGCGCTTCCCCTCCACCTCTATCTCCTTGGGACCGGTGAAACGGGCGAAGCCCCGGGCGAGGTCCACCTTGTTGCCCTTGAGGAGGGTGCCCACGCCCCCGGTGAGCCTCCCCACCACCTGATCCCGCCAGGCCCCAAGCTTCCTTGGATCCAGCTCGGGCTTGGCCTTCAGGCCGAAGCCCTCGGCCACCTTGAGGTGGTGGAGGGTCTCGGCGGCGTGGAGGAGGGCCTTGGTGGGGATGCAGCCCACGTTGAGGCAGACGCCCCCCACCTCGGCGGCCTCCACCGCCAGCACCTTCAGGCCGAGCTGGGCCGCCCTTATGGCGGCGTGGTACCCCCCGGGGCCCGTACCGATGACGATTAGGTCGTAGCGCTCCATAGGGGCCATCCTACATTTCCAGAAGCAAGAGGTCGGGGTTTTCCAGGAGCCTTATGACCTCCCGGGTGAACATGGCCGCCTCCGCCCCGTCCACCAGGCGGTGGTCAAAGGAGAGGGAGAGGAACATGATGTCCCGCGCTTGGATGGAGCCGTCCGGCATGACCCAGGGGCGCTTCCTTATGGAGTGCACCCCAAGGATGGCCGCATCGGGCAGGTGGATGATGGGGAAGCTCAAGGTGGCCCCCACGGAGCCGATGTTGGTGATGGTGAAGGTGGAGCCCGAGACCTCCTCGGGGGCGAGGCGGCCTTCCCGCGCCTTTTGGGAGAGCTCCGCGATCTCCTTGGCGAGCTCCAGGACGCTCTTCCGGTCGGCGTCCTTCAGCACAGGCACGATGAGGCCCCTTTCCGTGGCCACGGCGAGGCCGATGTGGTAGTAGCGCTTGTAGACGATCTCCTGCCTCTCCTCGTCCAGGCTGGTGTTGAGCATGGGGAACTTCTTCAGGGAGCGCACCACCGCCTTGACGATGAAGGGCAAGTAGGTGAGCTTTACCCCCTGGCGCTCGGCCTCGGGCTTGAGCCGCTCGCGCAAGTGGACGAGCTCCGTGAGGTCCGCCTCGTCCACGTTCAGGGTGCGCACGGTGTAGAGGTGGCTCTGCCAGAGCCCCTGGGCGATGCTGCGGCGGATGCCCCTAAGGGGCATCCGCTCCTCCAGGGCCTCGTACCCCTTGGGCGGGGCGTACCTGGGCGGGGGCGGGAAACCGGGGGCCGGCGCCTCGGGCTCCCGGGTGGCCTCGGCGGGGGCGGGTGGGGCCTTGCGGCTTGCCGCATAGGCCCGCACGTCCTCCACCCGGACCCTGCCCATGGGCCCCGATCCCGGCACCTCCTCAATGGGGATCCCGAGCTCCCGGGCGAGCTTTCTCGCGGCGGGGACGGCCAGCACCCTCCCTGTCCGGACCTCCTCCTTGGGTTTTTCGGCGAGGAAGGGATTTTTTACGGTCACCTGGGTGGGGTCCGGCTTGAAGAGGGAGAGGTCCTCCTTTTGCTCCTTAGGAGGAAGCCCCGGCTCCACGATGGAGCGCTCCTCCACCGCCTGGACCGGGGGGGCCTCCTTCACCCCCTCCACCGCCTCCCCGGGCTCGGCGAGGAGGGCGATGGGGGCGTGGACCTTCACCACCTCCCCCTCCTTGGCGAGCTTCTTCAGGAGCACCCCCTCGTAGGGCGAGGGTAGCTCCACCGTGACCTTGTCGGTCATGACCTCCACGAAGGGTTGGTCCTTCTTGAGGTAGTCTCCCTCCTCCACCAGCCACTTGAGGATCTCGCCTTCCACCACGCTTTCGGCGAGCTCGGGCATGAGGATTTCCTTGGCCATACTCCTCCTCTACAGGTCCAAAAGGCGCTCAAGGGTTTTGCGGTCCACGCCACGGGCCTCCGCCACCGCCCTCAGGATTCCGGCCAAGGTACCTACCTTCAGCGGCCGGTACAGGGGGATGGTGACGGCGCGTTCACCCTTTGGGCCTTTCCAGACCATGCGCACGTGGCTTCCCGTTTGCCGCTCTACCTGGTAGCCCAGGCGGGCCAGTTTTTGGACGAGCTCCTCCCCGGTGAGGTCGCGGGGAAGCTTCACGGGACCAGGACCTCCTCGCGGACGAAGTGCAGGCGGATGATGGGGGGGGCTTCTTCGCCGAAGTGGCACCGCACCGCGTCCCGCACCATCTCCTTGAGTTCCTCCCAGGTTTCTCCCTCCGTGAAGATGGCTTCTCCCAGGGCCCGTGCCACGAACCCCCCCTCTTCTGCCTCTTCCACCAAGAAGATGACTTCCCTCGGCATATCAGTAGTCTAGCGCCCGCTTGGCGGCGTTCAGGATGCGGGTGACGGTGGGCATGTAGAGCTTGTCTTGGGCGTAAGGGTAGGGGGTGTCAAACCCCGTGACCCGGAGGGGCGGGGCGAGGAGCATGTCCAGGATGTCCTCGGCGATGGTGGCCGCTACCTCGCTCAGGAAGCTCGCGTGGCGGGGGGCGTCGGCCACCAGGACCGCCCGGCCCGTCTTGGCCACGGAGTGCATCACCGCCTCGTAGTCCCAGGGCATGAGGCTCCTTAGGTCCAAGACCTCGGCAAAGACCCCGGCCTTGGCGAGCTCCTCCGCCGCCTGCAAGACCTCGGGCATCACGGCGCCGTAGCCGATGAGGCTGAGGTCCTTTCCCTCCCGCCTCAGGGCGGCCTTGCCGATGGGAAGGGTGTAGTCCTCCTCGGGCACCTCCTCCTTCACCGAGCGGTAGAGCCTCTTGGGCTCTAGGAAGACCACGGGGTCCTCGTCCCGGATGGCCGCCTTCAGAAGCCCCTTGGCGTCGTAGGGGGTGGAGACGGCCACCACCTTGAGCCCGGCGGTGTGGACGAAGTGGGCCTCGGGGCTTTGGGAGTGGTGGTGCCCGCCCCTCACCCCGCCCCCCGAGGGCATCCGCACCACCAAGGGGGCGGCGAACTGGCCCCCGGAGCGGTAGCGAAGCTTGGCCACCTGGCTTACGAGCTGGTCAAAGCCCGGGAAGACGTAGTCGGCGAACTGGATCTCGGCCACGGGCCTCAGGCCGTGGACGGCCATGCCGAGGGCGGCCCCGAGGATGGCCGCCTCGGAGAGGGGGGTGTCCAGGACCCGGTCGCGGCCGTACTTCTGGAGAAGGCCCTCGGTGACCAAGAAGACCCCACCTCGCTTCCCCACGTCCTCCCCCAGGACCACCACCTTGGGGTCTTTGGCCATCTCCTCGTCCAGGGCCCGGTTCAGGGCCTGCACCATGGTCATCACGGCCATGACGCCCCCCTTAGAGCTCCTCCTTGAGGAGGGCCTCCTGCCTCTTAAGGTGCCAGGGCTTCTCGGAAAGGACGTCGTCCAACATCCACTCGGGCGGCACAGGCCCCGCCTCCTCCGCCTCCTTCAGGGCCTTTTCCAGCTCCTCGCGGAGCTCCTCCTTGAGGTTCTCCTCCCACTCCTCGTTCCAGAGGCCTTTGGCCTCGAGGAAGCGCCGGAAGCGGGGAATGGGGTCCCTCTTCCGCCAGGTCTCTACCTCCTCCTTGGGCCGGTAGCGGCTGTCGTCGTCGGCGGAGGAGTGGGGCCCGTAGCGGTAGACCCTGAGCTCCACCAGGCTCGGGCCTTCCCCCATCCTGGCCCGCTCCACCGCCTCCTTGACCACGTAGTAGCTCGCCAGCACGTCCATCCCGTCCACCAGGTAGCCGGGGATGCCGAAGGCGTGGGCCTTGTCGGCGAGGGTGGGGCTGTGGGTCTGGCGGCGGTAGTCCACGCTGATGGCGTAGAAGTTGTTCTCGGCGATGAAGACCGCGGGCGCCCCCTGCACGGCGGCGAAGTTGATCCCCGCGTACCAGTCCCCCTCGCTCGTGGCCCCGTCCCCGAAGGTGCAGACCGCCACCTGCCCCGTGCGCAGGAGCTTCATGCTGATGGCGGCCCCCGCGGCGGGGGGCACGTGGGAGGCGATGGGGCTCGCCACGGTGAAGAGGTTGAGGGCCTTGGAGCCGGGGTGCTCGGGCATCTGGCGGCCCTTGTTGGGGTCGGCCCGGGTGGCGAGCATCTGGCCGAAGAGCTCCTTAAGGGGTACCCCCAGGGCCAGGGCCAGGCCGTGGTCCCGGTAGTAGGGGAAGACCCAGTCAAAGCCGGGCCTTAGGGCGTGGGCGATGGCCACCTGGGCGGCCTCGTGCCCCGCAGCGGGGGCGATGAAGCTGGTCTTGCCCGTGCGGATGAGGATGGTGTAGCGCTCGTCCAGCATCCGGGCGGCCAGCATGTCCCGGTAGAGCCTTCTTAGCTTGTCCTCCTCGAGGTCCAGGGGAAAGTCCCCCAGCCACTCCCCCTTCTCCCCCATAAGCCTTATGGGCTCCTGGGTGAAGGGCTGGAACCGGCGGGTGTCCTTGACCATAAACCCTCCTTCCTGAAGCGCTTTTGGCGCCCTCAGAGCCTTCCCTGGGTAAGGGTCCGGGCTCCTTTTCGGGGTGGGGGTGGGTCCCACTTTCCCTTCGCCCCGAGTATACCCCTTAACGCCCCCTCCTTCCTGGCGCACGCGGGGTAGGATGGGGGCGTGCGCCTGCGGGTGGTGGCGGTGGGCAGGCCCAGGCTGGCCTACGCCCGCCTGGGGGTAGAGGAGTACGCGGCCCGCATCCGGCGCTACGCCCCCTTGGAGCTCTTCTACGTGCGGGAGGAAAGGGAACTCCTCCCCAAGGCCGAGGGCCACCGGAGGGTGGTCCTGGACGAGCGAGGGAAGCTTTTCACCACGGAGGCGTTCTCCCGCCTCCTCCGCTCCTTTGAGGGGGAGCGGGTGGCCTTTCTGGTGGGGGGGGCGGAGGGGCACCCCGAGGCGGTGCGGCGGGGGGCGGACGTGCTCCTTGCCCTTTCCCCCCTCACCCTCCAGCACGAGCTGGCCCTCCTGGTGCTTTTGGAGCAGCTCTACCGGGTCCTCACCCTAAGGGCGGGGCACCCCTACCACCGACCATGACCTACGAGGCCTTCGTGAAGCTGGTGGAGAGGCTCTGGGACGAGATCCCCGAGGACTTCAAAAGGGGCCTCCAGGGGGTGCACGTCTTCCCCGAGGCCAAGCCCGAGCCGGGCCTTCCCGGGGTGTGGCGGCTCGGGGAGTACCTGGACCCTGGTCCGCCCTCGGCCTTTGGGGGATTTGAAGGCCTCGGGCGGCACATTGCCCTCTACTACGGCTCCTTCCAAAGGGTGGCGGGGAAGGGGTTTAAGTGGGAGGAAGAGGTGTGGGAAACCCTCCTCCACGAGCTTAGGCACCACCTGGAGTCCCTGGCGGGGCGGGACGACCTCGTGCAGGAGGACCTCAAGCGCCTGGACGCCTTTCGCCGGGGCGGGCTTCCGGAGGAAGGGTAGGGCTTTCCTGCGAAAGGGGCCTGCGCTCCGCATAGCCCCCGGAGAGGGGATGGTAGTGGGCCACCTCGGGCTCCCCCTCCTGCCAGCAGAGGAAGACCACCTCGCCCCCAAGGCGGGCGGGGAAATCCACCAGGCCCCGGTCCAGATCCTTGAGGAAGACCCCCAGGGAGGCCAGGTAGCGGGCGTCGGCCTCGAGGGTGCCGAGGAGGAAGCGGGCCTCCTCCTCCAGGGCCCGCCGCAAAAGCCCCCGCGCCTCGGGAAGGCGCTTCTGCGCCTCCTTGAGCTCCTCCCTGGCCTGGCGCATCTCCCCGAGAACCCGCCTAAGCTCGGGCAGAAGGGCGTCCGCCTCTTCCTTGGTGAAGATCCGGACGAACATACCTGCCCTTAGCATAGCATTTTTGATTAGGAAAATCTAAGCCTGGCTCACTCAATTAGGGGCAGGAGCTCCACCTCCCCCGCCCCCACCCGCCGCCCGCCCACCAGAAGGCTCCCGTCGGGGAGGACGTCCTCCGCCAGGCCCTCCACCACGCCCCTCGGGGTGTGCACCCGGACCTTTCGGCCCAGGGTGCAGGAGGCCTGGCGGTAGCGGGCGAGGAGGGCCTGGGGGTCTTCCAGGAGGGGGAGGAGGGCCTCGAGGTGGAGGAGGAAGCCCTCCAGCACCTCCTTGCGGGAGAGGGCCAAGAACTCCTGCAAGGAGGCCGCTCCCTCCGGGGCCCAGGCCACGTTCATCCCCACGCCCAGAAGGGCGTAGATCACCTCCTCCCCCTCCGCCTTGGCCTCGAGGAGGACCCCGGCGAGTTTTCTTCCGTCCGGGGCGAGGAGGTCGTTGGGCCACTTGAGCCCTCCCACCCCCACCGCCTCAAAGAGGGCGAGGCCGGCGAGGAGGGGAAGGAGGCTTAAGGCGGCGAGGGGCAGGGTGGGCCTGAGGAGGAGGGAGAAGGTGAGGCTCGCCCCGGGGCGGCTCTCCCAGGCCCTTCCCCGGCGGCCCCGCCCCCTTTCCTGCACCTCGGCCAGGACCAAGGCCCCCTCGGGGACCCCTTCTTCCGCCCAGGCCCTTAGGACGTCCTGGGTGCTCCCCACCCGGCCCAGGTAGCGGTAGGGCCTCCCCAGGCGCCCCGGGGGTTGGAAAAGGTGGGGCAGGGGAGTCCCGGGGAGGATGCGGTAGCCCTTGCGGGAGACCTCCACCGGATAGCCTTCCGCCTGAAGCCGCTTCGCTTCCTTGGAGACCGCCGCCCGGCTTACGCGAAGTTGCCGGGCCAGGGCCTCCCCGCTCCGGTAGGTCTCGTCCAATAGGTCCAAAAGCCCGCCCATCCCTAGGCGAGTTCCACCTGGGAGAGGTCGCCCAGGATGAGCCGGTGGGCCCGGGGGAGGCCGTTGCGGCTTTTCACCTCGGCCCCCACCCCCAGGAGGCTCTCCTGCAGGCGGAGGCCCACGTTTTCCAGGAGGGCGTGGTCCTCGAGGATGGAGTACTCCACCTCCGAGCGCACCACCCGCGCCCCCGGGCCCACGGAGGTGAAGGGCCCCACATAAGCCTCCTCCACCACCGCCCCCTCCCCGATGAAGGCCGGCCCGATGACGGTGCTTCGCACCACCCTGGCTCCCTTTTCCACCACCACCCGGCCGGTGAGGGCGCTCTCCTCCACCTCCCCCTCCACCCTGGGGGCAAGCTCCTCCAGGAGGAGCCGGTTGGCGTCCAGGAGGTCCTGGGGCCGGCCCGTATCCTTCCACCAGCCCTCCACCTCCACCCCCACCACCCGCCGCCCCCGGTCAATAAGGCCTTGGATGGCGTCGGTGATCTCGTACTCCCCCCGGGCAGAGGGCTTCAGGTCCTGGATCACCTCCAGCACCTCCGGGGTAAAGACGTACACCCCCGCCACCGCCAGGTCCGAGGGGGGGTCCTTGGGCTTTTCCAACAGGCGCACGATCCTTTCCCCTTCCAGGACGGCCACCCCGAACTGCCTTGGGTTTTCCACCCGCACCAGGGCCAAGACGGCGCTCACCCCCTCCCGGAAGGCCTCCAGGTAGGGCCGGATCCCCCGCTGGAAGAGGTTGTCCCCCAGGTAGAGGACAAAGGGGCTTCCCCGGAGGAACTCCCCGGCCACCGCCACCGCGTGGGCCAGGCCCTGGGGTTCCTCCTGGAGGATGTAGCGGACGGGGTAGCCAAGGAGGGCCTCACGGATGTCCTTCTCCGTTTCCGGGGAGACCACCACCCCGATCTCCGCCACCCCGGCCTCCTTCAGGTTTTCCACGGCGTAGTGGATGATGGGCCTTCCCGCCACGCGGATCACGGGCTTGGGCCGGGTGTGGGTGAGGGGGCGGAGGCGCGTTCCCCTCCCTGCGGCCAGGATCAGCCCCTTCATGCCTGGGAGTATACCCCCTACAATAAGGGGGGAGATGTCCAGCGCCCTCACCCGGGTGGCCTACGCCTACGACCGCCTCCGGGCCTACCCGCCGGAGGTGGCGGGCCGCATCGCCACGGGGATCGCCAACGCCCTCCAGGCCAGGGGTGAGGAGCCTACCCTCCTCGAGCTCGGCGTGGGCACGGGGCGGATCGCCCTGCCCCTCATCGCCCGCGGGTACCGCTACATCGCCTTGGACAGCAACCCGGCCATGCTGGAGGTCTTCCGGCAGAAGGCGGCGGGGGTGATGCGCAAGGTGCGCCTTCTCCTGGCGGACGCCCGGGACATTCCCCTGCCCGCGGAGGAGGTGCACGGGGTGATCGTGGTCCACCTGTGGCACCTCCTTCCCGACTGGCCCCGGGCCCTGGCCGAGGCCTTGAGGGTGCTGAAGCCGGGCGGGGCCCTCCTCGAGGGCTGGGACCAGGTGGAGGCCGAGGCGGAGTGCCGCCTGCAGGCCAGGTGGCAGGCCCTGGTGGCCGAGGAGGGCTTTTCCGTGGCCCGGGGGGTGCACCGGAGGAGGCTTGCCGAGGTGGAGGAGGCCCTGAGGCGGCTTGGCCTCAGGCCCAAGACCCGGGAGGTGGTAGCCTGGCGGGAGGAACGCACGCCGAGGGAGGCCCTCGAGGCCTTGAGGGAGAGGCTCTACTCCTTTACCCAGGGGGTGCCTAAGGAGGTCCACGAGCGGGCCATGGCGAGGCTTGCCCTTTGGGCGGAGGCGGAGTTCGGCGATCTGGACCGTCCCTTTCCCGTGGAAAAGCGCTTTTTCCTGCGGGTTTCCCGCCTGACCTGAAGATGAAGCGGATCAGGGTGCGCACGCCCAAGGAGGGCCTGGTGAACATCACCCGGGCGGTGGAGGGGGTTTTGGAGGGCCACACGGGCCTGGTCTACCTCTTCGTGCCCCACACCACCTGCGGCCTCACCGTGCAGGAGGGGGCGGACCCCGATGTGGCCCACGACCTCCTCCTGCGCTTGAGCGGGCTTGCGCCCAAGGCCCATCCCCAGGACCGCCACGCCGAAGGGAACAGCCACGCTCACCTGAAAAGCCTCCTCACCGGGGTGTACCTCCTGCTTCCGGCGGAAGGGGGGCGCCTGAGCCTGGGGCGCTGGCAACAGGTCTTTCTGGCGGAGTACGACGGGCCTAGGGAGCGGGAGGTCTGGGTGCGGCTCCTCTAGACCCAGCGGACCTCCTCCACGCTCTTCACGCCCTTGAGGGCCTGGACCAGGGCTTCCCGTTCCCCATCCCCCACGGTGAGGCGGAGGCGGATGCGGGCCTTGGGCCCGAGGATGCGGGTCTCCGAGCCCAAGGCGCTTTTCCCCGCCTCGGCCACCACCTGCATCACGTCCCGGAGGAGCCCGGCCCGGTCCTGGGCCAAGACCTCGAGGGTGGCCACCTTGCCCCCCACCCCCTCCCAGTAGGCCCCGATGACCCGGTCGGCCTCGGGGCCCTGGAGGATGCGGCGCAGGTTGGGGCAGTCCGCCCGGTGGACCGTGACCCCCCGGCCCCGGGTGACGAAGCCCAGGATGCTGTCCCCCTTCATGGGCTCGCAGCAGGAGGCCAGGCGGATGGGGGCCTCGAGGTCCTGGTCCAGCCGGATGCCCCAGGCGTTCTTGGGGGGAGGCTTGGGTTTTTCCGGCTTGAGGAGGGCCTTGGGGTAGATCTTCTCCGCCACCTGCTTGGGGGTGAAGCGGTTCAGGGCCAAGGCCAGGTAGAGCTCCTCGGGGGACGGGGTGAGGCCCAGCCTTTTGGCCGCCTCCTCCAGTTGGCTGTCCGTGGGCTTGGGCAGGCCCTTCCGCTTCAGGTAGCGCTCCAGGAGGCCCTGACCCCGCTCCAGGATCTCCTGGCGCTCCTGGGCGCGGAAGTACTGGCGGATCTTGCTCTTGGCGGTGCGGGTCTTGGCGAACTCCAGCCAGCCCTTGGAGGGGCGGGCGTTCTTGGCGGTGAGGATCTCCACGATCTCCCCGTTTTGCAGCTCGTAGGAGAGGGGGACGATGCGGCCGTTGACCTTGGCCCCCACCATGTGGTGCCCCACCTCGGTGTGGATGTGGTAGGCGAAGTCCACGGGGGTGGCCCCCTTGGGCAGGTTGATGATCCGCCCCTTGGGGGTGAAGACGAAGACCCGGCCCCCCAAAAGGTCCCGCGTCACCGCCTCCACGAACTCCCGGGAGCTACTGAACTCCTGCTGCCATTCCTGGATGTTCTTCAGCCAGGAGACCCGCCGCCGCATCTCCTCGGGGTCGGTGAGGCCCTCCTTGTAGAGCCAGTGGGCGGCGATGCCGTACTCGGCCACCCGGTGCATCTCCCGGGTGCGGATCTGCACCTCCAGGGGCAGGCCCTCCAGGGCGATGACCGTGGTGTGGAGGCTTTGGTAGCCGTTGGGCTTGGGCACGGCGATGTAGTCCTTCACCCGCCCCGGGATGGGTTGCCAGAGGGCGTGGACCAAGCCCAGGACGTGGTAGCAGACCTGCTTTTCCCGCAGGCCCCGGGCCGCCTCCGTGGGGCTCGGCTTGGGGTCCAGGATGACCCGCACCGCCAGGAGGTCGTAGATCTGCTCCAGGGCCTTGCCCTCCCGCTCCATCTTCTTCCATATGGAGTAGAGGTGCTTGGGGCGGCCCGTGATCTCAAAGCCCTGGATCTGGGCCTGGAGGAGCTCGTCCCTCCCTAAGGCGCCCTCCAGCACCTCCATGGCCCGCCGCACCAGGCGCTCCCGGGCCTCTTGGGTCTCCTGGAGGCGGGAGAGGAGGGCCTGGTAGGCCTCCGGGTAGAGGTAGCGGAAGGACAGGTCCTCCAGCTCCCACTTGATCTGGCCCATCCCCAAGCGGTGGGCCAAGGGGGCGTAGATCTCCAGGGTTTCCTGGGCGATGCGCCGCTGCTTCTCGGGGGGCAGGTGCTCCAGGGTGCGGAGGTTGTGCAACCGGTCCGCCAGCTTCACGATGATGATGCGCACGTCCTCCGCCATGGCGATGAACATCTGGCGGAGGTCCTCGGCCCGCCTCTCCTCGCCCTCGAGGTTGGCCAGCTTGTAGAGCTTGCTGACCTTGGTCTCCCCCTCCACAAGGCGGCGCACCGTGGGACCGAAGCGCCTCTCCAGCTCCTCCCCCGGCACCCCGGAGTCCTCCATGGTGTCGTGGAGGAGGCCCGCGGCCACGGTGTCCGCGTCCATGCGCAAGGAGGCCAGGATCTCGGCCACGGCCACGGGGTGGGTGATGTAGGGCTCCCCGCTTTTTCTCAGCTGCCCCCGATGGGCCTCCTCGGCAAAGGTGTAGGCCTCCCGCACCTTCTCCTGCTCCTCTGGGGAGAGGTAGGCGAGGCTCGCTTCCAGTTGGGCCCAAAGGGCTTCGCGGACGACCACTGGTTCCAGTCTAGCACTTAAGGGCCGAGCTCCAGGAGGAAGGCGGAGAGGGCGGGCCTTTCCAGGAGGGCCACCAGGGTCCTGGCCCCGTAGGGGGCGAGGACCAGGGCCTGCTCCCCGAAGAGGGCCGCCGCGGGACCCCGCTTCTGCTTTAGGGCCTCGTCCAGCCGGTCCAGGGCCTGCTTCCAGGAAAGGAGGGGCTCCCGGGGCAGGGGCGGGGCCTCCTCCAGAAAGCCCAGGGCCCTGACCCCGGGCAGGCGGAGGCGGTCCAGGTCCTGGGGGGGCTCCTTCGGCTCAAGGGCCCCCAGGAGGGCCTCGAGGTCCGCCCCCCGGATCTCCTGGAGCACGGCCTTGGCGGCCTCCGCCTCCTTCTCCAGCTCCCGGAGGAGGGCCTCGGCCTGGGCCAGGGTCCTCTCCACCCGCAAAAGCCCCTGGGGACCCAGCCGGGGAAGCCGCTCCTGAACCTCTCTCAGCACCTCCAGGAGGGGCCTGAGCCGGCGCTGGGTCTCGCTCTGGAAGCCCTGGAGGCGGGCGTGGGCCTGGAGGAGGGCGGTGAGGCGGGTGAAGATCTCCTCCCGCTTGGCCTCGAGCCGCCGCTTCAGGGCCTGGAGGGCCCGGGCGATGGGGGCGGGGTCGGGGAGGGGCTTGGTCTTCTCCGCCTCCAGCGCCCGGAGCACCCCCTCCCCGCCGAAGCCCCGGAAGCGCTCGGCCACGGCCTTCAGGCGGGCAAGCTCCTCCAGGGCCCTCTGGCGGGCCTGGGCCTCGGCCTCGGCCAGGCGCGTTCTCAGGGCCTCGAGGTCGGGGAGCCTCCCCTCGGCCAGGGCCTTGGCCGCCTCCTCCACCGCCTCCCCCAGGCCTAGGGCCAGGGCCTGGGGCCTCAGGGCGCTTAGGGCCTCCTCCGCTTCCCGGAGCTTGGCCTTAAGGAGGGCCTCCTCCCCTTGGGCCTTGAGGAGGGCAGCGTAACGGGAGCGAATCTCGGGAAGCCGTTCGGAAAGCTCTTCAGGGGAGAGGGCTTGCAGCTCCTCCAGGAGGGGAAGGAAGGCCTCCCCCCTGTCCTTCAGCTCGCGGATGAGGGCCTCTTGCTCCTCTTTAAGGCGCCTTTCGGCCTCCTCGCGCCGCCTCGCCTCCTCCTTAAGGCGCCGAAGCTCCTCCTCCAGGGGGAGGAGGTCGGGGAGGCCGCCTTCCTTTAGCGTCTCCTCCGCCAGGCGCAAGGCGCTCTCCAAGGGGGCCTTGGCCGCCTCGGGGAGGGGAAGGGTCCTGAGGTTCTCCTCTAGCTGGATGAGGCGGGCCCGCTTCTCCGCCCGCAGGTTTCGCTCGGCCTCCTGGAAGGCCTCTTCCAGAAGCCTAAGCTTCTCCCCCGCCGGGGTTCCCGCCTCCAGGAGGGCCTGGACCTCGGCGAGGAGCGGGCTTACCGTGGCCCGTTCCAGGAGGGGGGCGTAGCGGGAGAGGAGCCCTTCCAGCCTACGCCGTTCCTCCTCCACCTCCAGGGCTTCCAGGCGCCTCGCCGCCTCCTCGGGGAGGGCCTGGAGGTCTATGATGAGCTCCCCTTCCAGCTCCTCCGCCTCCTCCACCGTGAGGAAGACGTCCGTGGGGTTCTTGGGTGCCTCCTCCTGGGTCTCAAAAACGATCTCCGGCAGGGTAGGGGCTCGGGCCACGCTGGACTCCAGGAGCTTCCTCAGCTCGAGGGCGAGCCCCCGGGCCCGCTCCACCTCCGCGGGGGCCAGGAGGCCCTCCGCCTGGGCCTGGCGCACCGTGGCCACCAGGCTTTCCAGGCGGCGCACCTTGGGCCCGCCCAGGTGGCGCACCCGCTCCAGGCTCTCCTCCAGGTGGGCCAGGTCCTGGGCCTGGCGCAGGAGGGCCTCCTCCAGCTTCTCCTCCAGGGCCTCCAGCAGGGTTTCCGCCTCCCTGTGGAGCTCAGGGTTCGCCCCTTGGCGGAGGTGGTTCACGAGGGCGCGGTAGCGGGCCACCTCGGGCCAGTCCAGGTAGAGCCCGAAGCGCTTTAGGCCCGCCTCGAGGACCTCGAGGTCCACGGGCGCGGCGATCTTCCCCAGGGCCTCCTCCACCACCCGGCGGGCCTCCCCCGGGCTGAGCCTAGCCTGGAGCTCCCGGAAGGCGAGGCCCTTCAGGAGGGTCTCTGCGTCCTTTGGGGTGAGCTCTTCCGGGCGCTTTCCCAGGCGTTTCAGGCCCTCCTGCATCACCGCCTCGGCCCTGGCCCCCAGGTGGGGGCGGAGGGCCTCCAGGATCACCCCGTAGAGGTTCGGCATCCCCACCAGCCTACACCTCCTTGCCCGGCCTCGAGGCCTCCTCCAAGTAGACCTTCCGGTGCGGGTAGGGGATCTCTATGCCCTCCCGGTCCAGGCGGTTTTTGATGCGGCGGCGGAACTCCCGGGCCACGGCCCACTGCTCGGCGGGTTTGGTGCTGAAGAGGACCCGGATGACCACGCCGGAGTCCGCCAGGTTCTGCACCCCTAAGACCTCGGGGGGCGCGGTGAAGCGCTCCTGCCACCCGGGGTCCTCGTAGAGGCGGAGGGCCTCGTCCCGGAAGACCTCGAGGACCCGGTCCAGGTCCTCCTTGTAGGCCACCCCCACGTCCACCACCGCCCGGCTCCACTCCTGGGTGAGGACGGTCACCTGGCGCACCTCGGAGTTGGGGAAGAAGTGGACCCTTCCTTCCAGGTCGCGGAGCACCGTGAGGCGCAGGGTGAAGCGCTCCACCTGGCCGCCCACGCCGCCGATCTGCACGATGTCCCCCACCCCGTACTGGTCCTCTAGGAGGATGAGAAAGCCGTTGATGAGGTCCCGGACCAGGTTCTGGGCGGCCAGGCTCAGGGCAAGCCCCGCCACGCCCGCCCCCGCCAGGAGGGCGGTGACGTTGAGGCCCAGGTTGGCGAGGAAGAGAAGCCCTCCCATTCCCACCACCGCCACCTTGAGCGCCGACTCGGAGACGGCCCTGAGGGTCCGCCTGCGCACCGCCTCCCGGGTGTGGGCCTCGCCCTCGGGCTCGGGCAGGCCCCGGAGGAGGAGGGGCACCAGGCGGTAGCCCAGGAGGGTGAGGGCCAAGATGGCGAGGGCGGTAAGCCCCTGCCTTCCCAGCCAGAGGGAAAGCCCCCGGCCCCAGGAGCGGAAGGGCTCGTGGGGGAGGCCTAAGGCGTGGGCCAGGTAGCTGAGGGCGGCCAGGGCCACCCCCCCCCACCAGAGGAGGCTAAGGAGCCGGAAGAAGCGGCTCTCCCCCTCCTGGGGCGTGAGGCGGCCCAGGGCGTTCAGGGCCCGGGCCCCGTAGCGGCCCAGAAACCAGGCCAGGAGGAGGACCAGGGCCACTTCCAGCCAAGGCGCCATGGGGCCAATATACCCAAGGGCGGCCGGGTATAGTGGGGCCTATGGAAGGGCATACCCCTGAACCCACCCACACCCTCGAGGGCTGGCATGTCCTCCACGACTTCCGCCTTTTGGACTTTCCCCGCTGGCGCAAGGCCTCCCCCCTGGAGCGAGAGGCCGCCTGGGAGGAGCTTCGCGGCCTCCTCGCCGAGTGGCGGCGGGTGGAGGAGGAAGGCCGGGGAGCCTTCGGCGTCTACCAGGTGATCACCAAAAAGGCAGACCTCCTCTTCCTGAACCTGAGGGAGGGCCTGGACGCGCTTTTGAACCTGGAGGCCGCCCTCAACCGGAGCCTCTTGGCGGAGTACCTCCTTCCCGCCTACGGCTTCTACTCCGTGGTGGAGCTGGGAAGCCAGGAGAAGCCCCTGAACCCCGAGTCCCCCTACGTCAGGTCCCGCCTTACCCCGGAGGTGCCCAAGTCGGGCTACATCTGCTTCTACCCCATGAACAAGAGGCGCCAAGGGCAGGACAACTGGTACCTGCTCCCCGCCAAGGAGCGGGCCCGGCTCATGCGGGCCCACGGGGAGACGGGCCGGAAGTACCAGGGGAAGGTGGTCCAGGTGATCAGCGGGGCCCAGGGCCTGGACGACTGGGAGTGGGGGGTGGACCTTTTCAGCGAGGACCCCATCCAGTTCAAGAAGATCGTCTACGAGATGCGCTTTGACGAGGTTTCGGCGCGCTACGGCGAGTTCGGGCCCTTCTACGTGGGCCGGTACCTGGACGAAGGGGCCCTTGCCCGTTTCCTGGGCGTAAGCTAGGAGCATGGCGCTTTTCTGGGCCCTTGGCCTCTTCCGCCTCCTCCCCGAGTTCCGGCGCCTCGAGGCCGAGCACCAGGAGCACCTCAAGGAGGAGTTCGCCCTTTGCCTGCACCGTTTCCGGGAGCGGGCCGGTTTTCTCAAGGCCTACAGCCTGGTGGGCTTTTCCGCGGAGGCAGACCTCCTCCTCTTCCAGGGGGTGGGGGACCTGAAGGCCCTCCAGGCCTTCCGCCGGGAGGCCAACCGGACCCGGATGATGGGCTTTCTGGAGGCCCGGGACCTCTTCCTGGACCGGGGCGAGGGGGCGCCCGGGGAGGGCCCTTTGGCGGTCTTCCCCCAGGGCTTAAAGGGCTCGCCGCCCCCGGGGACCAGGCTCCTTGCGGGGCTTCGGGTGGCCCTTTTGGAGGGTCCTCTGGAGGCCCTTTTCCCCGTGGCTGCAGCGGAGGGGGGGTATCTGGGCTTCCCCCGGGGCTTCCGCGAGGCCCTGGACGACCTGGGCTAGCGGAGGCGCTTCAGGGCCTCCTTGATGAGCTCCTGGGCCCGGGCCTTGGGGTTTCGGCTTAGGAGCTCCAGGACGATGGCCCTCGCCTGCCCCTCCTTGAAGCCGAGGGCGGCCAGGGCCAGGACGGCCTCCTCCGCGGCCTCGCTTTCCACCTTCTCTCCGGCGAGGAGCTGGGGGGGCACCTTCCCCTTGAGCTCCAGGGCAAGGCGCTCCGCAAGCCTTTTCCCCACCCCGCTCGCCGAGGTGAGGAGCCTCAGGTCCCCCTCCGCCAGGGCCCGGGCGAGGAGCCTGGGGGGGAGGGCGGAGAGGAGGGCGAGGGCCACCTTGGGCCCCACCCCGCTCACGGAGAGGAGGAGGTCAAAAAGGGCGAGGCTTTCCTCCTCGGGGAAACCGTAGAGGGCGAGGCCCTCCTCCTGGAGCCTGAGGTGGGTGTGGACCGCCACCTCCTCCCCCTCCTTTAGGGCCTGGAGGAAGGGGCTTGGGGCCTGGAGGAAAAACCCCACCCCCCCCACGAGGAGGAGGAACCCCCCCTCCCCCTTCTTGAGCACCTGCCCCTTGAGGTAGCGGATCATCGCCCCTGGAACCGGGGCGGGCGCTTCTCCCGGAAGGCCCTCACCCCTTCCTCGTGGTCCAGGGTGCGCCCCGCCTCGCCCTGGAGGATGGCCTCGAGGGCCAGGGCCTCCGTGAGGGAGAGGCGGTAGGTCTCCAGGAGGAGCTTCTTGGTGAGGGCATAGGCCCGGGTGGGGCCCTCCGCCAGCGTCCGGGCCAGGCCCAAGGCCTCCTCCATGAGGCGCTCCCCGGGCACCACCCGGTGGACCAGGCCCAGGGCCAAGGCCTCCTCTGCCGAAAGCCTGGGGGAGAGGTGGAGGAGCTCCTGGGCCTTGGCCAGGCCCACCAGGCGGGGCAGGAGGAAGCTCATCCCCGAGTCCGGCACCAGGCCGATGCGGACGAAGGCGGGGGTGAAGCTCGCCTCCTTTGCCGCGAGGCGCAGGTCCCCCCATAGGGCGAGGCTCATGCCCGCCCCCGCGGCCGCCCCGTTCACGGCCACCACCAGGGGCTTCTCCAGGCCCGCCAGGGCCTCCACCACCCGGTTGTAGCGGCGGAGGTGGGCCTCGTAGTCGGGCTTCGCCTCGCCGAACTCCAAAAGGTCCTGCCCCGCGGAGAAGGCCTTTCCTGCCCCCGTGAGGAGGAGGGCGCGCACCTCCTTGTCCCCGCTGGCTTCTTCCAGGGCGGCGTGGAGGGCGTCAAGAAGCTCCCCGGTGAGGGCGTTGAGCCTTTCGGGCCGGTTCAGGGTGAGGACCAAAACGCTTCCTTGGCGCTCCTTCAGGACCATGGCCCCATTGTAAAGGGGCGGGGCATCTACACCGGTTTTTGGTGTAGCGTAGTGGAGGGGGCGTGGCCCCCTGGGAGGCAGGATGGAGCTAGCGCTGGAAAGCCAAGGCTACCTGGAGGCCCTGTACCGGGCCTACCTGGAGGACCCCTTTTCCCTGCCCGAGGAGTGGCGCCGCTACTTCTCCGCCCTCGCCCTGGAGGACGGCCGACGAGAACCCCTGGCGGGGGAGGCTTTGGACCTGGCCTTCCTCCTCAAGGTGGAGCGCCTGGTGCAAGCCCACCGGGAGCTCGGCCATCTGGCGGCCCGGATAGACCCCCTGGGCCGGGAACGGCCGAGGCCCAGGGCGCTCACCCTCGAGGCCCACGGCCTCTCCCGGGAGGACCTGGCAAGGCCCCTCCCTCCCCCCTTCGGGGCCCCCAGCCTAGGAGCGCTTCTGGACCGCCTGGAGGCCACCTACCTCGGCCCGGTGGGGTGGGAGCTCGCCCACGTGGACCCCGAGGAGCGGGCCTGGCTCCTCGCCCAGGTGGAGTCCCCCTGGCCCCGGCCCGATCCCGAGACCAGGCGGCGGCTCCTCAGGGCCCTCATGGAGGCGAGCCTCTTTGAGGAGTTCCTGCAGCGGAAGTACCTGGGGGCCAAGACCTTCAGCGCCGAGGGCCTGGAAAGCCTCATCCCCCTCCTCCAAGAGGCCATCCTGGAGGCCGCGAGGCACGGGGTGCGGGAGGTGGTCCTGGGCATGGCCCACCGGGGGCGGCTCAACGTCTTGGCCCACGTGGTGGGCAAGCCCTTTGAGCGTATCTTCCGCGAGTTTGAGGAGATCTTCCCCGAGGGGTACTCAGGGGACGTGAAGTACCACCTGGGCTTCTCCAGCGACCGGGAAACCCCCTTTGGCCCGGTCCACGTCTCCTTGAACTTCAACCCAAGCCACCTGGAGTTCGTGAACCCCGTGACCCTGGGGAGGCTTCGCGCCAAGCAGGACCGCTTCGGCGACCGAGAGAGGCGGCGGGGCCTGGCCATTCTGGTCCACGGGGACGCCGCCTTTATCGGGGAGGGGATCGTCCAGGAGACCCTGAACCTCTCCGGGCTTCCGGGCTACCGGGTAGGGGGGACGCTCCACGTGGTGGCCAACAACCAGCTGGGCTTCACCACCCTGCCTTCCGAGTACACCTCCTGCCCCTACCCCACCGACGTGGCCAAGATGGTGGGCGCCCCCATCTTCCACGTGAACGCCGAGGCCCTGGACGAGCTCTGGTTTGCCCTCCGCCTGGCCCTCGCCTACCGCCAGCGCTACGGCAAGGACGTGGTCCTGGACCTCGTGGGCTACCGCCGGCGGGGGCACAACGAGTCGGACGAGCCCACCTTCACCCAGGCCCCCATGTACGCCCTCATCGCCAAGAAGCCCGCCCCCTGGCGGGTCTACGCCGAGCGCCTCCTGGCCGAGGGGGCCGTGGGGGAGGAGGAGCTTAAGGCCTGGCAGGAGGCCTACCTGGAGCGTTTGGAGGCCGAGTTCGCCCGGGTCAAGGCCGAGCCCGGCCCCGTGGTCCCCCACGGGCTTTCCGGGGTCTGGCAGGGCTATGTGGGCGGGCCCGACCACCGGGTGCCCGAGGCCGACACCCGGGTGCCCAAGGAGGCCCTAAAGAACCTCTTGGTGCGCCTTTCCACCCCCCCTGAGGGCTTCCGGGTGCACCCTAAGCTCAAGCGCTTCCTCGAGGCCCGCCAGGAGATGGCCGAGGAGAAGCGCCCCGTGGACTGGGCCGCCGCCGAGGCCCTGGCCTTGGCCACCCTGGCGGTAGAGGGGCACAGGGTCCGCCTCACGGGCCAGGACGCCCTAAGGGGCACCTTCACCCAGCGCCACGCCGCTCTCTACGACTACGAGACGGGGGAGCCCTATGTTCCCCTAAAGCACCTGGCGGAGGGGCAGGCGGAGGTGGAGATCTGGAACTCCCCCCTCTCCGAGGCCGGGGTCCTGGGCTTTGAGTACGGCTACAGCCTGGACTACCCCGAGGGCCTCGTGCTTTGGGAGGCCCAGTTCGGGGACTTCGTCAACGTGGCCCAAGTCTACATAGACCAGTTCCTGGCGAGCGCCGAGGCCAAGTGGAACCGCCTCTCGGGCCTCGTCCTCCTCCTGCCCCATGGCCTCGAGGGCCAGGGCCCCGAGCACTCCTCGGCGCGGCCTGAGCGCTTCCTCCAGCTCGCCGCCCGGGACAACCTGCAGATCGCCTACCCCACCACCCCCGCCCAGCTTTTCCACCTCCTCCGCCGCCAGGTGAAGCGCCCTATCCGCAAGCCCTTGGTGGTCCTCACCCCCAAGAGCCTCCTCCGCCACCCCGAGGTGGTCTCCCCCCTGGAGGAGCTCGCGGAAGGGCGCTTCCAGAAGGTGATCCCCGAGCGGGTCAAGGGGGCGAGGAAGGTCCTCCTCACCTCGGGCAAGGTCTACTACGACCTCCTGCAGCGGCGCCGGGAGCTTGGGGCCTTGGACGTGGCCATCCTGAGGCTGGAGCTCCTCTACCCCTTTCCCGAGGCCGAGCTTAGGGAGGCCCTCGGCTTCTACCCCAAGAAGGTCCCCGTGGTCTTTGTGCAGGAGGAGCCGGTGAACCAGGGGGCTTGGTGGTACCTCTCGGCCCGCTTCTGCGGGGAGATCTTTGGCCATCCCTTCTCCGTGGTGGCCCGGCCCGAGTCCCCGAGCCCCGCCGTGGGCTCCTCCAAGGTGCACCGGCTGGAGCAGGAGGAGCTCCTCGAGGAAGCCTTCAAGTGAAGGGAGGTATGCGGTGCAGGAGCTGAAAGTGCCCTCCGTGGGCGAGAGCATCGTGGAAGTGGAGATCGGCGCCTGGCTCAAGGGGGAGGGCGAGCGCTTCGCCCAGGACGAGCCTCTGGTGGAGCTCATCACCGACAAGGCCACCTTAGAGCTCCCCGCCCCCTTCTCGGGGACCCTGAAGCAGATCCTGAAGAAAACCGGGGAGACCGCCCGGGTGGGGGAGACCATCGCCCTCCTGGAGGAGGGGGCGGCGGAGGCCAGGCCCCAGGCGCCTGCCGAAGCCCCTAAGGAGGCTTCCCCGGAACCCCTGGCCATGCCTGCCGCCCTCCGCCTCATGCAGGAGAAGGGGGTCGCCCCGGAGGAGGTCCGGGGCACGGGCCTGGGCGGCCGCATCCTTAAGGAGGATGTGGAGCGCCACCTTAGGGAGCGGGAAGCGCCTTCCAGACCCGCCGAGCCCGCCCCACCTTCCCCTCCGCCCCCTTCTCCCCAGGCCCCCGCCGACAAGCCCTGGCGGGTGGACGAGGCCGTGCCCATGACCCCATTGCGCCGCCGGATCGCCGAGCGGCTTCTTCAGGCCCGCCAGACCACGGCCATGCTCACCACCTTCAACGAGGCGGACATGTCGGCGGTCATCGCCTTGAGGAAGGAACTCGGGGAGGCTTTCCAGAAGAAGCACGGGGTCAAGCTGGGCTTCATGAGCTTCTTCGTCAAGGCTGTGGTCCAAGCCCTCAAGGAGATCCCCGAGCTCAACGCCGAGATCCGGGACAACCACATCGTATACCACCGCTACTACGACATCGGGGTGGCCGTGGGCGGCGGGGAAGGGCTGGTGGTGCCCGTGATCCGGGACGCCGACCGGCTTTCCTTCGCCGAGATTGAGCAGAGGATCGCGGACTTCGCCGAGCGGGCCCGCACCAAGAAGCTCCGCCCTGAGGAGCTGATGGGCGGAACCTTCACCATCACCAACGGTGGGGTCTACGGTTCCTTGAACTCCACGCCCCTTTTGAACCCTCCCCAGGTGGGCATCCTAGGCATGCACGCTATCCAGGAGCGCCCCGTGGCCCGGGATGGGCAGGTGGTGGTCCGCCCCATGATGTACCTGGCCCTCTCCTACGACCACCGCATCGTGGACGGGCGGGAGGCGGTCACCTTCCTGCGCCGGGTCAAGGAGCTGGTGGAGAACCCTGTGAGGCTCCTTCTGGAGGTGTAGGGTGTACGACCTCCTGGTGATCGGCGCCGGACCTGGGGGGTATGTGGCGGCCATCCGGGCGGCCCAGCTCGGGATGAGGGTGGGGGTGGTGGAGAAGGAGAAGGCCCTGGGGGGGACCTGCCTTAGGGTGGGGTGCATCCCCTCCAAGGCCCTCCTGGAGACCACCGAGCGCATCTACGAGGCCAAGAAGGGCCTGGTGGGGGCCAAGGTGAAGGGGGTGGAGCTGGACCTTAAGGCCCTCATGGCCCACAAGGACAAGGTGGTCCAGGCCAACACCCAGGGGGTGGAGTTCCTCTTCAAGAAGAACGGGATCGCCCGCCACCTGGGCACGGCCCGCTTCCTTTCCGACCGGAAGGTCCTGGTGGAGGAGACGGGGGAGGAGCTTTCCGCCCGCTACCTCCTCATCGCCACGGGAAGCGCCCCCCTCATCCCCCCCTGGGCCCAGGTGGACTACGAGCGGGTGGTGACCTCCACCGAGGCCCTGGCCTTCCCCGAGGTGCCGGAGAGGCTCATCGTGGTGGGGGGCGGGGTGGTGGGCCTCGAGCTCGGGGTGGTCTGGCACCGCCTGGGGGCGGAGGTCCTCGTCCTGGAGTACCTGGACCGGATCCTCCCCACCATGGACCTCGAGGTCTCCCGGGCGGCGGAGCGGATCTTCAAGAAGCAGGGCCTCATCCTTCGCACCGGGGTGCGGGTCACCGCCGTCTTTCCCCAAGGAAAGGGGGCCCGGGTAGAGCTTGCGGGGGGCGAGGTCCTGGAGGCGGACCGGGTGCTTGTGGCCGTGGGCCGGAGGCCCTACACCGAGGGGCTTGGCCTGGAAAACGCTGGGCTCGCCCCCGACGAGAAGGGCCGGATCCCCGTGGACGAGCACTTAAGGACCCGCGTTCCCCACATCTACGCCATTGGGGACGTGGTCCGCGGGCCCATGCTGGCCCACAAGGCGAGCGAGGAGGGGATCGCCGCCGTGGAGCACATGGCGAAAGGCTTCGGCCACGTGGACTACCAGGCCATCCCCAGCGTGGTCTACACCCACCCCGAGGTGGCCTCCGTGGGCTACACCGAGGAGGAGCTGAAGGCACAGGGCATCCCCTACAAGGTGGGGAAGTTCCCCTACTCCGCCTCGGGCCGCGCCCGGGCCATGGGGGAGACGGAGGGCTTCATCAAGGTCCTCGCCCACGCCAAGACGGACCGGATCCTGGGGGTCCACGGGATCGGGGCCCGGGTGGGGGACGTCCTGGCCGAGGCGGGCCTCGCCCTCTTCTTCAAGGCGAGCGCCGAGGATCTCGCCCGCGCCCCCCACCACCACCCCTCCCTTTCCGAGATCCTCAAGGAGGCGGCCCTGGCGGCGTGGGATAGGCCCATTCACCTCTAGTACCCTTGCCTCCGGAGATCGCCCCCGTGCTGGCGCAAGCCAGCACGGGGTGGTAGAAAACCCCCTCCTGGCGCACGCCAGGAGGGGAAGCGGGGTCCCCTTAGAAGGCCGGCGCGCTGGCGCCTAGGCCCACGCCGAGCCGGTAGAAGTAGCCGGGGCCCTGCTGGCCGTTGGCCTCCTCCAGCTTGAGGTAGTAGGTGCCGGCTTGGGAGGCTTGGTAGGAGATCTGGGCGGGGCTCGAGGGGCTTTCCTGGGCGCTAGCCAAAACGGTGGTGCCGTCCGGGGCGAGAAGGGTGAGCTTCACCGTGCCCAGGCCCCCCACCAGGCGGCTTGCCGCCCGCAAAGCCAGGGTTTGCCCCTGTTGGAGGGAAAGCGCGTAGACGTCCACGTCCGGTCCCCCCTGGGGCAGGCCGAACTGGGCCAGGTTGTTGGAGTCAAAGGCGGCGCTCAGGGTGAAGGCCGGGGGGAGAGGGCCGAAGAGCTGGCCGAGGTCTGTGGCCTTTTGGGGCGTGTCGTTCCGGGCCAGCGGGTTCCCCGGCGTGACCTCGTAGGGGTCCGCCTGTTGCCTTAGCACCGCGAGGGCTTCCCCCCCGGGGAGGACGCTCACCGCCCCCTGGACGGGGTCCTCGCTGCCGCCTAAGAAGATCTGGCTCGGCCCGCCCACCAGCACCTGGTACTGGCCCGGAGGGCTCTCCAGGAAGAGGGCCGGGCCTGCGGGGCTGGTTTGGGCGTACATCTGCTTGCCGCTTTGGTGGACCAGGGTGACGTTGCTGAAGGGGACGAAGGGTAGGAGGTCGGTGGTGACGAGGCCCCCAGGGGCGAGGCGGGCGTCGGAGCCTTTGTTGAGCACCAGGATCCCGATCTGGCTTCCGGGAGGGGGGAGCTGGCTCGGGCTTTGCAGGCCCCGGGCCATTTGAACCGCCCGGCCCACGTTGACCCGGCCTGCCCCCATTCCGGCGACCACGTCTACCGGTCCCTGCACGGGGTCGGCCGTTTGTTGGAGGATCCGGAGCACCTGGTAGGGGGTAGGGTTGAGCCCGTTATCCCTGAGCACCTGGAGGACCACCGCGGCCGAGCCAGCCACCACGGGTCCCGCCGCCGAGGTGCCACCGAAAAGCCAGGTGCCCGTCCCTAGGTTGACAAAGGTGGTGAGGACGTCCTCGCCGGGGGCCGAGAGGTCCACCCAAGGGCCGTAGGTGGAAAAGCCCGTCTTCTCGTCGTAGGGGTTGGTGGCGGCCACGGCGATGAGCCCGGGCAGGCCGGAGGGGAGGTGGTAGGCATCGCGGTAATCGTTGCCCGCGGAGGCCACCACAATGACCCCGTGGAGAAGGGCGTAGTCAAAGGCCTCCTTGAGGAGGTAGCTGTACCCTCCCCCGCCCCAGGAGTTGTTGAGCACGTCCACCCCGTGGTCCACCGCCCAGACCAGGGCTTGGGCCACCCCGAAGTCCCCCGCGTACCCTCCGTTCTGCCCTCCGAAGATGACCAGGGGCCTGAGGCGGGCGGCGGTGCTGGGGTTGCCGTTGCCTCCGGCCACTCCCGCCACGTACTGCCCGTTGTTGGAGAGGGCCGCGGCCATTCCGGCGGAGCCCGAGCCGTGGGTGTCGCGGTTTTGCTGCCCCTGGAAGGGGGCGGTGGGGGCGAAGGCCTGGAGGGTGAAGGCGTTGAACCCGGGGAGACACCGGGTGCGGGCGGGCTGGTCGCAGAGGTCGGGGTGGCTGCGGTCAAAGTCGGTATCCACGATGCCGATGGTCACCCCCCGGCCCACCCCGCCCTGGTCCCAGGCCGCCGGGGCCCCGATCTTGGGGATCCACCACTGTTGGGGGAGGAGGGGGTCGTTGAAGGCCGCCTGGGGGGCGATCCCTTGGGTGGCAGTCCTAGGGTTGGGCAGGGGGATGGGGCTTCGGTCAAAGCGGTTGGGCTCGGCGTACCGGGCCAGGCCCAGGACGCGCCGGGCGGCCTCGGCCTGGGCAAGCCCCGAGGGGAGTTCCAGGAGGGCGGCCTTGAGCTCGGGCAGGGTGGCGATCACCCGCGCCCCCAGGAGGCGGGACACCGCCTCGAGGTTCCCCTCGTCCCGGTAGCCCACCACGAGCTGCCGCTCGGGGGGGGTGGCCAGGGCGGGGTTGAGGGGGGCTGGACCTTCCGAGGCCCGCTGGCCCAGGTTGCCGCAGGCAGTCAGGAGGCCGGCCAGGCCGAGGAGGAGGCTGGTGAGAACCTTCCGCATACTAGTAGCTCCCATCTCCGGTCACGAACTCGTTCCACTCTCCGGTGCAGACCGGGCCGCCAAAGTTGCAGGCCTGGAGGGGATGGAACACGTTCCAAAGGTCTTGGGCGATGGAGATGGCCTCTATCCGGTTCGGGTTACTGGGGTCCAGGCCCACCGCCGCCGCGGAAAGGTCAAAGGAGTAGCTGTGGAAGGCCTCGAGGCGGGGCAGCACCGCGGAGCCGTCCTGGTTGTAGGGAACGCTGTAGGTGTTGCCGTTCACCGTGAGGGTCTGGTCGCTGAACAAGAGGCCATTGTTGAGGCTGTAGGGCGCCCAGACGAAGAACTCGCCCTGCTGGGGGTAGTCCAGGAGGAAGGGGGCGAAGAGGCGGAGGTCCCCCACCTTCTGGCTTACGCTCCAGGAGAGGGTAGGGGTGACCGAGACCCCCGTGGCGTACTTGGCCGGGCTCAGCAGGTGCACGGTGAAGCGGTCCAGGGGCGTGGTAGCGAGCACGGGGCCCGGGGCCACGTTCTGGCCCACTGCGTCCACCCGGTAGTAGACCCGCTGGCCCACCCTGAGCTCGGGGCTGGCGTCGTTGTAGGACCGGGCGGCCCCCCCGAGGGTGGCGATCTTGGTGAAGTTCTGGCCGTCAAAGGAGCGGTAGACCTCAAAGCGGTCGGGGTTGGTCCCGCTGTACTGCCATGAGAGCTGGACCCAGAGGGTGCTGTCTGGGCTTGGGGCCCCTTCCAGCCGCACCTCCTCCGTGCCCGGCAGGCGGAGCACCGCGGGCTTGGGCGGGCCATAAAAGCCGATGGCCTGAGCCAGGGTGACGGCGAGGACCTGGAAGTTGCTGACCGGGGTAACGGCGGGGCTCGCAAAGGTTTGGCTGAAGTTCAGGTAGTAGAGGCGGTGGGTCCGGTTCTCGTTCACGTCGTAGACCACCACCTCAAAGGTGGTGGGGCCGCTGATGCCGGCCACGCTGGCCCCCGAGAGGGTCCGGTTGCCGGTGTCCGGACCGTTCGTGTCGGCCGTCCAGATGAAGCGCGGGCTGGTGAAGAAGGCCGAGCCGGGGGTCTTCCCCAGGGCCGCGTAGATGTAGCGGATCATGTTGCCCGCTCCCTGGGCCTGGGCCTGGATGCGGAAGGGGACGCATCCCTGGGCCTGGGTCACCGTGGAGAAGTCCTGCCCTGCGGGAAGGTTGCCGCAGCCTCCGGCCCCGGTGGTGACGGTGAGCTGTGGGGGGGCGGTGGGCAGGCTCGGGTTTGCGGCCTGCTTTTGGATCACCTTGAGGGGGCCCAGGTTCCCCTGGAGGAGGAGGAGGTTCTCTATGCGGCTACCGGCATAGCCCGGCTTGGCGAAGTTCAGGTGGTAGGTTCCAGGGGGAAGGTAAAGGGTGAAGGCGCCGTTGCTGTCGGTCGCGGTCGCGGCGGGCAGCCCGTCCACGGTGACCGTGCTTCCGACGACCGGGGCCCCGGCGTTGTTGTCCACCACCAGGCCGGTGAGGGCGAGGGTGCCGAAGACCACTTCGACCGAGGCCATCCCCTTGTTCCCCGCCGCGTCGTAGGCGTTGACCTGAAGGGTGTTGGGCCCCGGGTTCAGGGTGACTTGAAAGCTGAAGGAAACGTTGCGCCCCGGGGTGATGGCCACTCCCTGCTCCGGCCCTCCGTTGAGCTGGTAGGTGACGCGGGTAACCCCCACGTTGTCCTGGGCCGTGCCCTGAACGGTCACGCTCTGCGTGTTGAGGGTCTGCCGATCCACGGGCTGGGTGAGGGCGACGGTGGGCTTGGCGGTGTCGGAAGGGGCTTGGCCGCAGGCGGCCAGGATCACCCCCAAAGCCGCCATAAGCCACGGCCAGCGCCCCATGCCCCACCCCCTCCACCGCCCGAGACCGGGAGGGGTGCCCCTAACGCCTGCGTTCCCTCTTTTTTCCATAAGCGCGTTCTCCTCCTTTCCTCATTTTCGGATGGGATTCTATCCTGAGCCCTCTGGCCTGTCAAGGGAACAGGGTTGTATACTTATGCATGCCCCCTCGAGGGGGTAGACTGGGAGGGACATGAAGATCGTCTTGGCCTACTCCGGCGGACTGGACACCAGCATCATCCTCAAGTGGCTCAAGGAGACCTACGGGGCCGAGGTCATCGCCTTCACCGCAGACATCGGCCAGGGGGAGGAGGTGGAGGAGGCCCGGGAGAAGGCGCTTAGGACGGGCGCTTCCAAGGCCATTGCCCTGGACCTCAAGGAGGAGTTCGTCCGGGACTTCGTCTTCCCCATGATGCGGGCCGGGGCCATTTACGAGGGCTACTACCTCCTCGGAACCTCCATCGCCAGGCCTTTGATCGCCAAGCATCTGGTGCGGATCGCCGAGGAGGAGGGGGCGGAGGCCATCGCCCACGGGGCCACAGGCAAGGGGAACGACCAGGTGCGGTTTGAGCTCACGGCCTACGCCCTCAAGCCCGAGATCCGCGTCATCGCCCCCTGGCGGGAGTGGAGCTTCAAGGGCCGCCAGGAGATGATCGCTTACGCCGAAGCCCACGGCATCCCCGTGCCCGTCACCCAGGAGAAGCCCTACTCTATGGACGCCAACCTCCTGCATATTTCCTACGAGGGGGGAGTCCTGGAGGACCCCTGGGCCGAGCCGCCCAAGGGGATGTTCCGCATGACCCTTGACCCCGAGGAGGCTCCGGACGCTCCGGAGTACGTGGAGGTGGAGTTCCACCAGGGCGACCCCGTGGCGGTAAACGGGCAGAGGCTTTCCCCGGCGGCCCTGCTGCAAAAACTTAACGAGATCGGGGGGCGGCATGGGGTGGGCCGGGTGGACTTGGTGGAAAACCGCTTCGTGGGCATGAAGTCCCGGGGGGTCTACGAGACCCCGGGAGGGACGATCCTCTACCACGCGAGGCGGGCGGTGGAAAGCCTCACCCTGGACCGGGAGGTCCTGCACCAGCGGGACCAGCTTTCCCCCAAGTACGCCGAGCTCGTCTACTACGGCTTCTGGTACGCCCCCGAAAGGGAGGCCCTCCAGGCCTACTTTGACCATGTGGCCCAGGGCGTCACTGGCGTGGCCCGGCTCAAGCTCTACAAGGGGAACGTCTACGTGGTGGGGAGGAAGGCCGAGAAAAGCCTCTACCTCAAGGACCTGGTCTCCTTTGACGAGGAGGGGGGCTACGACCAGAAGGACGCCGAGGGCTTCATCCGCATCCAGGCCCTGCGCCTAAGGGTCAGGGCCCTGGCGGAGAGGCGGGGCCATGGCGCATAGGACCTGGGGTGGGCGCTTCGGGGAGGGGCCGGACGCCCTGGCGGCCCGGTTCAACGCCTCCCTCCCCGTGGACCGGGCGCTTTGGCGGGAGGACCTCTGGCAGAACCGGGTTCACGCCCGGATGCTCAAGGAGGTGGGCCTCCTCACCGAGGAGGAGCTTGGGGCTATCCTTTGGGGCCTGGACCGGATAGAGCAGGAAATAGAGGCGGGCACCTTCCCCTGGAGGGAGGAGCTGGAGGACGTCCACATGAATCTCGAGGCCCGCCTCACCGAGCTCATCGGCCCCCCGGGAGGCAAGCTCCACACCGCCCGGAGCCGCAACGACCAGGTGGCCACGGACTTAAGGCTTTTCCTGCGGGCCGCCATAGACGAGCTCCTCGCCCTCCTTTTGGAGCTCCGGCGGGTCCTGGTGCGGGAGGCAGAAAGGCACCTGGACCCTCCCTACGCCCTCCCCGGCTACACCCACCTGCAAAGGGCCCAGCCCGTGCTCCTTGCCCACTGGTTCCTCGCCTACTACGAGATGCTTAAGCGGGACGCAGGGCGTCTGGAGGACGCCAGGGAGCGCCTCAACGAAAGCCCCTTGGGGGCCGCGGCCCTTGCGGGGACGGGCTTTCCCATAGACCGCCACCTCACCGCCCGGGAGCTTGGGTTTAAGGCCCCCATGCGGAACTCCCTGGATGCGGTGGCCTCCCGGGACTTCGCCCTCGAGGTGCTCTCCGCCCTCAACATCGCCCAGCTCCACCTCTCCCGCCTCGCCGAGGAGCTCATCCTCTTTAGCACCGAGGAGTTCGGCTTCGTGGAGGTGCCGGACGCCTTCGCCACCGGGTCTTCCATCATGCCCCAGAAGAAGAACCCGGACATTCTGGAGCTCATCCGGGCCAAAGCGGGGAGGGTCTTGGGCGCCTTGGTGGGCCTTTCGGCCGTGGTGAAGGGCCTTCCCCTCGCCTACAACAAGGACCTCCAGGAGGACAAGGAACCCCTCCTGGACGCCCTCGCCACCTACCGGGATAGCCTGAAGCTTCTTTCCGCCTTGCTTCCTGGGCTGAAGTGGAACCGGGAAAGGATGTGGCAGGCGGCCGAGGGGGGCTTTGCCCTGGCCACGGAGCTCGCCGATTACCTGGCGGAAAGGGGGCTTCCCTTTAGGGAGGCCCACCACGTGGTGGGGAGGCTGGTGAGGAGGCTTGTGGAGGAGGGGCGGGCCCTGAAGGACCTCACCCTGGAGGAGCTCAAGGCCCACCACCCCCTCTTCGCCGAGGACGCCCTCCCCCTCCTCCGGCTGGAGACCGCCCTCCATCGCCGCCATTCCTTCGGGGGAACGGCCCCCGAGGCGGTGCGGGAAAGGCTTTTGGAGGCCAAGCAGGAGGTGGGCCTTGACTGAGGTAAGGGGAGTTCCGCTGGCTACGGTGGCCCTGCCCGCGGTACGGCGCGAGGCGGGGGTGGAGCTCCGCAAGGCGAGGCTAGGGGATGTGGACGCCATCTACTGGCTCATCCGCTACTGGGCGGAGAAGGGCTTGATGCTGGTGCGGAGCCACAGCCACCTCTACGAGAACATCCGGGACTTCCTGGTCCTGGAGGACGAGGACGGCCACATCGTGGGCACCGTGGCCCTCCACGTCCTATGGCGCGATCTCGCGGAGATCCGGGGCCTTGCCGTCCACCCTGAGCGCCAGGGCCAGGGTCTCGGGCGCTGGCTCGTCCTGGGGGCGGAAAGGGAGGCCCGGGACCTGGGGCTTCCCCGGGTCTTCGCCTGGACGCTCCAGGTGAACTTCTTCCGGGGCCTGGGCTACCGGGTGACCACCCGCGAAGCCCTCCCCCCGAAGGTCTGGAGCGAGTGCAACGCCTGCCCCTTCTACGAGAACTGCCGGGAGATCGCCGTCATCAAGGAGTTTTCCCCAGGGGCTTCCGGGGGCTAGAATGAACGGGATGGGCACCCTGATCCGCTACCTGGAGGAGGAATGGCTGGAGTGAAGGAGCGCGCCGTTTTGGTCCTGGAGGACGGCACCGTCTACCACGGCTACGCCTTCGGCGCCCGGGGGAAGACGGTGGGGGAGGTGGTCTTCAACACCGCCCAGACGGGCTACCAGGAGATCCTCACCGACCCCAGCTACCACGGCCAGATCGTGGTCATGACCTACCCCCACCAGGGCAACTACGGGGTCAACGTCTACGACATGCAGTCCAACCGCCCCTGGGTCCGGGGCTTCGTGGCCAAGGAGTTTAGCCGGGTGGCCTCCAACCCCCGGGCCCAGCAGACCCTGGCCGAGTTCATGGAGTTCTATGGGGTGGTGGGGATTGAGGGCATAGACACGAGGGCCCTGGTGCGGAAGATCCGGGAAGGCGGGGTGCTGAAGGGGACCATCGCCCACGCGAGCCTTTACGGCGCTCCCGACCACGCCTTCACCGAGGAGGAGCTCCATAGGCTCCGGGAAGAGGCCCGCTCCTGGACGGACATTGACGGGCGGGACATGACCCCCGAGGTCACGACCCCCCTCCCCTACGCCTGGCCCACCCTGAGGAGCGGGCGGCGGATCGTGGTCATGGACTTCGGCATCAAGCACGCCATCGTGGAGAACCTGGCCCGGCTGGGCTTTGAGATCCTCGTGGTGCCCGGGAAGACCCCGGCCCACCAGATCATGGCCCTGGAGCCCCACGGCCTCCTCATCTCCAACGGGCCCGGGGACCCTTCCATGCCCCGGTACGCCCACGAGACCATCTGGAAGCTGATGGGGCTTTTGCCCACCTTCGGCATCTGCCTGGGGCACCAGCTTCTGGCCCTGGCGGCGGGGGGGCGGACCTACAAGATGAAGTTCGGCCACCGGGGGGCAAACCATCCGGTGAAGAACCTCCAGACGGGCAAGGTGGAGATCACCAGCCAAAACCACGGCTACGCCGTGGACATAGACTCCCTCAAGGACTTCCGCCCCACCCACGTGAACCTCAACGACGGGACCCTCGAGGGCATGGCCCACGCCCGCTACCCCGTCTTCTCCGTCCAGTACCACCCCGAGGCCTCCCCCGGGCCCCACGACGCCCTCTACCTCTTCCGCCGCTTCCTGGAGGAGGTAGAGGCCTTCCACGGGGCCACGGGGCTTCCCGTGGAGAAGCTGCGGGCGGACCCGCACGGGATATAGCGGCTTTAAACGTCCCGGTTCCCCCCGGAAAGAACGAGGGCAAGGGTTCCGGGAAGCCCCGCCCCGTGCTCCAGCACCGCGGCCAGGGGCAGGGCCCCTGTGGGCTCCACCCCCTGCTTGGTGCGGGTGAGGAGGAGGCGCTCAGCCTCCAAGATGGCCTCCTCGCTCACGGCAAGGATCCCGTCCACCTTCTCCCGGATCACGGCGAAGGGGCGCTCCCCTAGGCTTAAGGTCCGCACCCCGTCGGCCCGGGTCCTGGGGACCTCCGTGAGGCGCACGATCCGTCCCGCTTCCAGGCTCCTCCTCGCGTCGTCTGCGGCCTCGGGCTCCACCCCCAGGACCAGGGTCTCCGGGGAGAGGGCCTTCACCGCGGCGGCCACCCCGGCGAGGAGCCCCCCACCCCCTACGGGGACCAGGACGGCCTCGGGGAAGACGCCCCTCCGTCCCGCCTGGGCTAAAAGCTCCAGGCCCACCGTGCCCTGTCCGGCCATGACCAGCGGGTCGTCAAAGGGATGGAGGAAGGCGTAGCCCGTTTCCTCCACGAGGGCCCGGGCTACCTCCTCCCGGTTCTTCGGGGTCACCCCTCGGTCCACCACCTCCGCCCCGTAGGCCCGGGCGGCGGCCTTCTTGAGGGGGCTTGCCTCCTCGGGCATGACCACCAGGGCCCGCACCCCGAGCACCCTCGCGGCGTAGGCCACCCCCTGGGCGTGGTTTCCGCTGGAGACGGCGAGGAGCCCCTTGGGGTTTTCCAGGGTGAGGGCCTTGGAGAGCGCCCCCCGGGCCTTGAAGCTCCCGGTCTTCTGCAGGTGCTCGGCCTTAAGGAGGAGGCGCTTGCCGAAGAACTCGTCCAGAAGCCTCGAGGTGAGGAGAGGAGTGCGGTGGGTGTAGGGGGCGATGCGCCGGAAGGCGGCATGGATCTGCGCTAGGTCCATGCCCCCATGATGCCAGGGTGGACACGCCGCACAAGGGGCGCTAAAGTGGTAGGGGTATGGACTTCCTCTACACCCTGGTCATCCTCCTCTACCTCGGCGTGGCCGGGCTTTTGGTCTACCTCGTCCTGGTGCAGGAGCCCAAGCAAGGGGCAGGGGACCTCATGGGGGGATCGGCCGACCTCTTCTCCGCCCGGGGGGTTACGGGAGGGCTTTACCGCCTCACCGTGATCCTGGGGGTGGTTTTCGCTGCCTTGGCCCTCCTCATCGGTCTTTGGCCCCGTTGACAACCAGCCTTCCCCCCGGTACCATAGGCGTTGCCTGGGGCCGTGGCGCAGTTGGGAGCGCGCCTCAATGGCATTGAGGAGGTCAGGGGTTCGAATCCCCTCGGCTCCACCAGGAAAGCCCCCCGCAAGGGGGGCTTTGGCTTGCAGGAAGCCTAGGGCTTGGGTATAGTGGAAGACCGGTGGGCCCGGAAGAGGCCCGAAGGGGAAGCCATGTTTGCGATCATCCAGAGCGGCGGAAAGCAGTACCGGGTGGAGCCTGGCCAGAGGCTTAAGGTGGAGAGGCTGGACCTCGAGCCCGGAAGCCAGCTTGCGCTCCCCGTCCTCCTCCTCGGGGGGGAGAAGGCGGCCGTTGGGGCCCCGGTGGTGGAGGGGGCCCAGGTGGTGGCTGAGGTTTTAGGCCACGGCAAGGGCGAGAAGATCACCGTCTCCAAGTTCAAGGCCAAGGTGCAGTACCGCAGGAAGCGGGGGCACCGCCAGCCTTACACCGAGATCCTCATCAAGGAGATCCGGGGGTAAGCCATGGCGCACAAAAAGGGACTGGGTTCCACTAAGAACGGCCGCGACTCCCAGGCCAAGCGCCTAGGGGTGAAGCGTTACGGCGGCCAGGTGGTGCGGGCGGGCCACATTCTGGTGCGGCAGCGGGGCACCCGGTTCAAGCCGGGGAAGAACGTGGGCATGGGCCGGGACTTCACCCTCTTCGCCCTGGTGGACGGGGTGGTGGAGTTCCAGGACAAGGGGCGGCTGGGCCGCTACGTGCACGTGCGCCCCTTGGCCTGAGGCGTAGCCTGGTGTTCCAAGACGTCCTCCTGATCACCGTCGCCGGGGGGAGGGGTGGCGACGGGGCCATCTCCTTCCGCCGGGAGAAGTTCGTGCCCAAGGGAGGGCCGGACGGGGGCGATGGCGGGCGGGGGGGTAGCGTCTACCTGCGGGCCCGGGGCAGCGTGGACTCCCTCTCTGAGCTCTCCAAGCGGGCCTACAAGGCCGAGGATGGGGAGCACGGTAAGGGGAGCGGGCAGCACGGCCGGGCCGGGCGGGACCTCTTCGTGGAGGTACCCCGGGGGACGCGGGTTTACGACGCGGACACCGGCGAGCTCCTGGCCGACCTCACGGAGGAGGGGCAAACGGTCCTGGTGGCCCGGGGCGGGGAGGGGGGGCGGGGGAACGCGCACTTCGCCACCCCCACCCGCCAGGCCCCCCGCTTCGCCGAGGCCGGGGAAGAGGGGGAGAGGAGAAGGCTTCGCCTCGAGCTCTTGCTCATCGCCGACGTGGGCCTGGTGGGCTACCCCAACGCCGGCAAGTCTAGCCTCTTGGCCGCCACCACCCACGCCCGTCCCAAGATCGCCCCTTACCCCTTTACCACCCTGAGCCCCAACCTGGGCGTGGTGGAGCTTTCCCCGGAGAGGCGCTTCACCCTGGCCGACATCCCCGGTTTGGTGGAGGGGGCAAGCCAGGGACGGGGCCTGGGCCTCGAGTTCCTGCGGCACATCGCCCGCACCCGGGTGCTTCTTTACGTTCTAGACGGGGCCGAGGAGCCCCTGGAGGCCCTCCGCACCCTGCGCCAGGAGGTGGGGGCTTACGACCCGGGGCTCCTCCGGCGGCCGAGCCTGGTGGCCCTCAACAAGGTGGACCTCCTCCCTCCCGAGGAGGTGGGGGCGAAGGTGGCCGCCCTTGCCCAGGAGGGGCTCCCGGTCCTGGCGGTGAGCGCCCAAAGCGGGGAGGGGCTTCCCGCCCTGAAGGAGGCCCTTTGGGCCCTGGTTCAGGCCACCCCGGCCCCCGAACTCCCCCGGCCCCTGCCCCGCGCCGAGGTGCGGGCGGGGGTGGAGGTGGTCCCCCTGGAGGAGGGGGTTTACGAGGTGCGGGCCCCGGAGGTGGAGCGCCTCCTGGCCCGGATCCGGGGGGACCTCATGGAGGCGGCGGGATACCTCCAGGAGGTCTTTCGCCGCCACGGCGTGGAGGCCGCCCTCCGGGCCAAAGGGGTGCGGGCGGGGGACCTGGTGCGGGTGGGCGGCCTGGAGTTTGAATACATCCCGGAGGTTTAGGTGCGCATCGGCCTCTTTGGCGGCAGCTTTGACCCCATCCACCTGGGCCATCTGATCGCCGCCAGCGAGGCCGCGGAGGCTTTGGGTTTGGACCGGGTCCTCTTCGTGGTGGCCGCCCGCCCCCCCCACAAGACCCCGGTGGCCCCGCCCGAGGCCCGCTACGAGATGGTCCTCCTGGCCACGGCCGAGGAGAGGCGCTTTTCGGCCTCGAGGTTGGAGCTGGACCGCCCGGGGCCCAGCTACACCGTGGACACCCTGGAGGAGGCCCGGAGGCTTTTCCCGGGGGACGAGCTTTTCTTCATCACCGGGGCCGACGCCTACCGGGACGTGCTCACCTGGAAGGAGGGGCGGAGGCTGCCCGAGCTCGCCACCCTGGTGGCCGTGGCCCGTCCCGGCTACGCCCTGGAGGCCATGCCCCTGCCCGTGGTGCCCCTGTACGTCCCCGAGGTGGGCATCTCCAGCACGGAGGTGCGCCGGCGGGTCCGCGAGGGGCGGAGCCTGCGCTACTGGGTCCCCCGCCCCGTGGAGGTGTACCTTGAAAAGCACGGCCTCTACCGCTGAGCTTCTGGAGAGGGTGAGGGCCCGGGTGCGCCCCGAGCGCTTAGAGCACATCCTGCGGGTGGCCGCCCTGGCCCGGGAGATCGCCCTGAGGAACGGCCTGGACGGGGACCGGGCTTACCTGGCTGGCCTTCTCCACGATGCCGCCCGCGACCTGCCCCCAGAGGAACTGCTCTCCCTGGCTCCCCCGGAGAACGAGGTGGAAAGGGCCCACCCCCTTTCCCTCCACGGCCGGGCCGCCCGCCGCCTGGCGGAGGCCTGGGGGGTGGAGGACCGGGAGGTCCTGGAGGCCATAGAGGGCCACGTCTACGGGGTGGATCCCAGCAACGGCATCGGCATGGCCCTGTACGTGGCCGACGTCTCCGAGCCCGGGCGGGGGGTGAACGGGGAGATCCGGGAGCTGGCCCTGGCGGGCAGGCTCCTCGAGGCCTACCGCCTAGCGGTGCAGAACAAGGTGGACTACCTGGCCGCCAAGGGCATCCCCGTCCATCCCCGGACCCTGGCGGTGTACCATGCCCTCTTGGGTGCGCCCTAGGCTTTCCTTCCTCCTCTTGGGCCTGGCCCTCCTGGCCCTAGGCGGGGTGCTCTCCCTGCCCCGGGCCTCCGGGGAGGGGCTTCGGCCCAAGCGGGCGGGGTCCTTGCCGGAGATGGGGCTGGTGGTGGCGGCGAGGGACGTGGAGTACTGCGGCTACCACACCCCTTGCGGCCCGGGAAGCCGCACCGACACCATCTTCTACCTGCGCCTCGAGGGGGGGGAGGTGAAGGGGGTGGCCATCCCCCGGGACCTCTTTAGCCCCGTGGCGGGGGGGAAGATCAACGCCGCCTACGGCCGGGGTGGGCCGGAGCTTTTGAAGCGGGCGGTGGAGGAGGCCACGGGCCTGGTGGCGGAGCGCCACCTCATCCTCACCCTAAAGAGCGTGGCCCGGGTGGTGGACGCCGTGGGGGGGGTGGAGGTGGTCCTGGAGAGGCCCATGCGCTACACCGACACCGCCGCCCGCCTCTTCATTGACTTCCCGGCGGGCCGCCTCCACCTGGGGGGGGAGGACGCCGTCAAGTACATGCGCTTCCGCCACGAGGCCCTGGGGGACTATGCCCGCTTGGACCGCATCAAGGAGGTGCTGGGTCAGGTGCTCAGGAAGGCGCAAAACCCCGCCACCTGGCCCGCCCTGACCCGGGCCTTGGGCGAGGTCTGGCGGGAGCTGGACACGGACCTCGCCCTGGAAGAGCTCCTCCCCCACCTGCCCGCGGTGCGGGGCCTCAGGCTTTCCCTGGCCACGCTCCCCGTGCGCGAGGGGCCGGGCACCTTTCTCTACGTGGACGAGGAGGCCAAGGCGCGCTTCCTTGCCGCCTTCTTCGGGGCCGCGCCTTCCTCCTCCCCGCCGCAGGTGGCCGTGCGCCTAAAGGGGTTGCCCGAGCTTCTCCCTTGGGCCGAGGCCTTCCTGGCCCGGGAAGGGGTGCGGGCCGAGGTGGAGGCGGCGGAGGTGGCGAAGAGCGCCGTCTACACCCAAGACCCCGAGGCCGGGGCCTATTTCGCCGACCTGTTCCACCTGCCCCTCTTGGCTCCCCACCGGCCCCTGGAGGGCGTGGTGGTGGAGCTGGGCCGGGACCTGCTACAATGAGGCTTGGATGGTGAAGACCAAGGAGGCGCTGGATCTGGTCGGGCGCATCAAGGATCTCCTCTGGGAAAAGAAGGCGGAAGGCGTGGTGGCCTTGGACCTGCGCAAGGTTTCGGAGAGCCTGGACTATTTCGTCCTGGCCAGCGCCACCAGCACGCCCCACCTGCAGGCCCTGGAGCGGCACGTGCAGGAGAAGCTGGAGGAGGAGGGCCTCCGCCCCCGGCCCACCGAGGGGCAGAGCCCCCGCTGGGTGGTCCTGGACTATGGGGAGGTGGTGGTCCACCTCATGACCCCGGAGGCCCGGGACTACTACGACCTCGAGGGCTTCTGGGCCGACGCCGACCGGATCTAATGGAATGGCCTTTTGGGGCCCCCTCTGCGGCGGGGTACTTCGTCCGGGGGGTTCACCTTATCCGGGGCGGGGCCAGGGGCCCCAGGATGAAGCGCTGGAAGGCCAGGTAAAAGCCCAGGTACACAAGGAGCTGGAACCAGAAGCTCTCGGCCAGCCTGAGCCCCAGGGCGCCGAGCAGGAGGATCAGGGCCACGGCGCCCATCATCACCAAGGTGGTCCGCAGGAAGACCCCGGGGAAGTACCGGAGGGCCTCCCGAAAGGTCTTGGGCCGCTTGGCCTCCCACTCCTTCAGGGCCTTCTTCTTAAGCTTCTCCTCGCGCTTCCTCTTGCCCACGGGGCAAGTATACTGGGCTCCGTGAGAACCGTGAGCACTGCGGCCGAGCTCCGCCAGGCCCTACCCCGGGAGGGGGTGGGTTTCGTGCCCACCATGGGCTACCTGCACCGGGGGCACCTTGCCCTGGTGGAAAGGGCTCGCCGGGAAAATCCCTTTGTGGTGGTCTCCATCTTCGTCAACCCCCTGCAGTTTGGCCCCGGAGAGGACTACCACCGCTACCCCCGGGACCTTGCACGGGACCAGGCCCTCCTCGAGGCGGCCGGGGTAGACCTCCTCTTCGCCCCGGCGGTGGAGGAGATGTACCCCAAGGGGTTTGCGACCAAGGTGGCGGTGGAAGGCCCCCTCACCGCCCTCTGGGAGGGAGCGGTGCGCCCGGGCCACTTCCAGGGAGTGGCCACGGTGGTGGCCCGGCTTTTCCTCCTGGTCCGGCCGCAGAGGGCCTACTTTGGGGAGAAGGACTACCAGCAGCTCCTCGTGGTCCGCAAAATGGTGCAGGATTTAGGCTTTCCTCTGGAGGTGGTGGGGGTACCCACGGTGCGGGAGGAGGACGGCCTGGCCCTTTCCAGCCGCAACGTGTACCTCTCCCCGGAAACCCGGGGGAAGGCCCCGGTCCTCTACCGGGCCCTCCTCGCCATCCGCGAGGCGGCCCAGGGGGGCCGGGGGGTGGCCGAGGCCCTGGAGGCAGGGGAGGGGGTGCTGGCCGGGGTGCCCGAGTTCCGCCCCGATTACCTGGCCGTGGTGCACCCGGAGACCCTCCTGCCCCTGTCCCGCTGGGTTCCCGGGGCCAGGGCCTTGGTGGCCGGGCGTTTTCCCGAAGTGCGCCTCATAGATAACCTGGAGGTGTACCCGTGAGCGAGGCCTCCGCCGAAGGCAAGCAGAGCCTTTTAGAGATGCTGAGGGCCATGGTCCAGGCCCGGGCCTCGGACATCCACCTCCAGGCCGGAGCCCCGCCCACCATCCGGGTGGACGGGCGGCTTAAGCCCTTCGCCAGCCGCCCCCTCACCCCGAAGGACACCGAGGCCATCGTCCGCGCCCTCCTCACCCCGGAGCAGCAGGAGGAACTGGAGTACCGCAAGGAGATGGACTTCGCCTACACCCTCCCCGGGGTGGCCCGCTTCCGCTGCAACCTCCTGAGGCAGCGGGGGAGCTTCGGCCTGGTCATGCGCGTGGTCTCCGAAGTGATCCCGAGCTTTGAGGCCCTGGGCCTCCCCCGGGAGACCCTCGAGGGCCTGGCGGCCAAGGAGCGGGGCCTCGTCCTGGTCACCGGGCCCACAGGGAGCGGCAAGAGCACCACCCTAGCGGCCCTCATTGACCACATCAACCTGCACTACGCCAAGAACATCATCACCATTGAGGACCCCATTGAGTTCCTGCACCGGCACAAAAAGAGCTTGGTGGTCCAGCGAGAGGTGGGGCTGGACACGGACAGCTTCTACTCCGGCCTCAAGTACGCCCTGCGCCAGGACCCGGACGTGATCCTCATCGGGGAGATGCGGGACAGGGAAACGGTGGAGGCCGCCCTCATGGCCGCCCAGACCGGCCACCTGGTCCTCTCCACCCTCCACACCCTGGACGCCTGGCGAACCATCAACCGCATCATTGAGTTCTTCCCCCTTCACGAACACCAGCAGGTACGCACCCTCCTCGCCGAGTCCCTTCTTGGCATCCTCTCCCAGCGCCTCCTCCCCCGGGCGGACGGCGCAGGGAGGGTTTTGGCCCTCGAGGTCCTCATCGCCACCCCCTATGTGCGGGAGCTCATCAAGGACGAGACCAAAACCCAGGAGATCAAGGGGGCCATGATGGAGGGAGGCCTCCACGGCATGCGCACCTTTGACCAGCACCTGGTGGAGCTCTACACGGAGGGCCTCATCTCCTTGGAGGACGCCCTCTCCGCGGCCACGAGCCCCCACGAGTTCCGGCTCCTCCTCACCAAGGCCACGGGGCAGGCCCACTGAGTTTCCACGTTTCCAGGAGGGGGTATAATCGGGGCCGGAGGCGGCTATGTTGGCAACGGGTCTAGAGATCCTCAAAAAGGCGCGGGCTGAGGGGTACGGGGTAGGGGCCTTCAACGTGAACAACATGGAGTTTGTCCAGGCGGTCCTCGAGGCCGCCGAGGAGGAGCGAAGCCCCGTGATCCTGGCCCTCTCCGAGGGGGCGATGAAGTATGGGGGAAGGGCCCTCACCCGCATGGTCCTGGAGATGGCCAAGGAGGTGCGGGTGCCCGTGGCCGTCCATCTGGACCACGGCTCTAACTACGAGAGCGTCCTCAAGGCCCTGAGGGAGGGCTTCACCAGCGTGATGATTGACAAGTCCCACGCGGACTTTGAGACCAACGTCCGGGAGACCAAACGGGTGGTGGAGGCGGCCCACGCCGTGGGGGTCACGGTGGAGGCGGAGCTGGGGCGGCTCGCCGGCATAGAGGAGCACGTGGCCGTGGACGAGAAGGACGCCCTCCTCACCAACCCGGAGGAGGCCCGGATCTTCATGGAGCGCACCGGGGCCGACTACCTGGCGGTGGCCATCGGCACGAGCCACGGGGCCTACAAGGGGAAGGGTAGGCCCTTCATTGACCTGCCCCGCTTGGAGAGGATCGCCGCGTTGGTGCCCGCTCCCTTGGTCCTCCATGGGGCGAGCGCCGTTCCCCCTGAGCTGGTGGAGCGCTTCCGGGCCTCGGGGGGGGAGATTGGGGAGGCCGTGGGCATCCACCCCGAGGACATCAGGAAGGCCATCTCCTTGGGCATCGCCAAGATCAACACCGACACCGACCTGCGCCTCGCCTTCACCGCCCTCATCCGCGAGACCCTGGGGAAAAGCCCCAAGGAGTTTGACCCGAGGAAGTACCTGGGCCCCGCCCGGGAGGCGGTGAAGGAGGTGGTGAAAAGCCGTATGGCCCTCTTCGGCTCCGCGGGGAAAGCTTAGCTCCAGGGGATCCTCACCCCAGGGAAGGCCAGGGGCTCGGCTTCCTCCCCGGGGAGGAGGATGCGGTGCTCCGTGTACACCCCAGCCTTGGGGGTGCGGTAGACGTGGAGGCGGTTCCTCTGTAAGTCCAGGAGCCACACCTCGGGGATGCCCGCCTCGGCGTAGAGGGGAAGCTTTTGCCCTTGGTCGTGGTCCAGGCTGGTTTCCGCCACCTCCAGGAGGAGGAGGATGTCCTCGGGGGTAGGGAGGGTTTCGCCATAATCCCTGGGGCGGAGGAGGGCGAGGTCGGGCTGGGGCTCGGAGTGGGGGGGGAGGCGGATGGGGTTCTGGGGCCAGACCACAGCCCGGTCCCCCAAGGCCTCCGTGAAAAGCCGGGTTAGACGGGCCACGCTCCAGGCATGCTTGGGGCCGATGGGGCTCATCCGGTAGACCTCCCCCTTTAGAAGCTCCACATTCCGTACCCCGCGGAAGCGCTCCTCGTACTCCTCTAGCCCGAACCGGTACCGGGTGGCCACGCCCTTAGCGTAGCATGGGCCCATGAACCCCGTGGCCTTCATCCGGGAGAAGCGGGACGGAGGGAAGCACCGCCGGGAGGACCTCGAGGCCTTCCTCCTCGGCTACCTCCGGGACGAGGTGGCGGACTACCAGGTGGCCGCCTGGCTCATGGCGGCCTTCCTCCAGGGCTTGGACCGGGAGGAGACCCTTTGGCTCACCGAGGCCATGGCCCGCTCGGGCAAGGTCCTGGACCTCTCCTCCCTCCCCCACCCCGTGGACAAGCACTCCTCCGGGGGCGTGGGGGACAAGGTAAGCCTGGTGGTGGGGCCCGTCCTGGCGGCCAGCGGCTGCACCTTCGCCAAGATGTCGGGTCGGGGCCTGGCCCACACCGGGGGGACCATTGACAAGCTGGAGTCGGTGCCGGGATGGCGGGGGGAGATGACGGAGGAGGAGTTTTTGGAAAGGGCCCGGAAGGTGGGCCTGGTCATCGCTGCCCAAAGCCCTGACCTCGCCCCCTTAGACGGCAAGCTCTATGCGCTTCGGGATGTGACCGCTACCGTGGAGAGCCTCCCCTTGATCGCCAGCTCCATCATGAGCAAAAAGCTCGCCGCCGGCGCCAGGAGCATCGTGTTGGACGTGAAGGTGGGCCGGGGAGCCTTCATGAAGACCCTGGAGGAGGCCCGCCTTTTGGCCGAGACCATGGTGCAGATTGGCCAAGGAGCCGGGCGGAAGGTGCGGGCGGTCCTCACCAGCATGGAAGCCCCCTTGGGCCGGGCGGTGGGCCATGCCATAGAGGTCCGGGAGGCCATAGAGACGCTCAAGGGGGAGGGGCCTGAGGATCTGGTGGAGGTGGCCCTTACCTTGGCGGAGGAAGGCCTTAGGCTGGAGGGGCTTGACCCTGCTTTGGCGCGGCGGGCCCTGGAAAGCGGGAAGGCCCTGGAAAGGTTTCGTGCCTTTTTGGAAGCCCAAGGAGGGGATGGGCGGGTAGTGGAGGACTTCTCCCTCCTCCCCCTGGCCGAGGAGCTTCCCCTGGTGGCTCAGGAGGCGGGGGTGGTGCAGGAGGTGGACGCCTACCGCGTAGGCCTCGCCCTATTGGCCCTAGGGGGTGGGCGGCGCAGGAAAGGGGAACCCATAGACCATGGGGTAGGGGTGTACCTTTTGAAAAAGCCTGGAGACCGGGTGGAGCAAGGAGAGCCCCTGGCCTTGGTGTACCATCGGAACCGAGGCCTCGAGGAAGCCCTCGCCCACCTCCGGTCCGCTTTTGGGCTGGGACCAGAGGCCCTTCCCCGACCCCTGGTCCTGGACCTGGTCTGACCCCCTTGGTATACTGCCCCCGGATGAAAAGGCGGCCTGCCCGGTATACCCTCCTCATCGCCAAAAGCGGCGGTGGAAGCCGGGCCCTTTCCTTTCCCGCCAGCCTGCTCGTCCTGGCTTTGGGCCTCGGGCTCGGGTTTTTGGCCTTTCACCTCTACCTTTTCCACCGGGGGCGGGAGGCGGCGGTCCTCGAGGCCCGTCTGCGGGCTCTCTCCCAGGAGGCCAGACGGCTTTCCCTGGAGCTGGAGGCGGAGCGGGCAAAAAACAAGGCCTTAACCCAGGAGGCCGAGCGCACCCGACGGGAGCTGGAGGAGCTCAAAAGGGCCATAGAGGAGCTTCGGCGCCGGGCGGGCCTTGCCCCTCTGAACGCCCTTCCCGTGCGCTACGTTCCCGGAGGGCAGGGAGGGGGTGGGATGGAGGGGTGGCTGGCCATCCGGACGGAGGTTCTGGACCTGCGCCAGCAGCTTCGGGAGCTGGTCCCTGCCTTAGAACGGGCTTTGGAGCTGGAACGCAGCCGCCCCTCCGGCCTTCCTCTCAGGGCCTACGCCGGGATCGCCTCCCCCTTCGGGATGCGAAGGAATCCCTTTGGCCCCGGCCTGGAGTTTCACGAAGGCCTGGACCTCGCTGCCCCCTACGGGGCCCCGGTTTACGCTACGGCTTCCGGGGTTGTGGCCCAGGCGGGTTGGATGGGGCCTTACGGCTTAGCGGTCTACGTGGAGCACGCTGAGGGCTACGCGACCCTTTACGGTCACCTCTCCCGCCTGGCGGTGGGCCCGGGGGAGCGCGTGGAAAGGGGTCAGCTTCTGGGGTATGTGGGTTCTACCGGGCGTTCCACCGGTCCCCATCTCCACTACGGCCTCTACCGCCAAGGGGTGGCGGTGGATCCCACGCCCTATTTAGGCCCGGCCTGGGCCACTCGGTAAAATGGTGCGGATGCTTAGGCGGAGGCAGGGCGCCCTCACCTACCTGGGTCCTGAGAGCGAGGTCCTGGGAGACCTTAGGGCCAAGGGCCAGGTGCGCATTGACGGGGCCGTGCGGGGCTCGGTCTTCGTGGAGGGGGAGCTGGAGATCGGGCCCACCGGCCGGGTGGAGGGGGAGAGGGTGGAAGCCGAGGCCGTGCAGATCCATGGGGAGGTTAGGGCCGATCTGGCGGCGGGCCGGGTAGCCCTCTCAAAGACCGCCCGGCTTACCGGGACGGTGCGGGCCAGGGTCTTGGAAATGGAGGCGGGGGCGATCTTCGTTGGCCAGGCCCTGGCCGGGGAGAGTCGGGCCCTCGAGGCCCCCAAGGAGGCGTGAATGGCCCTGGATAGGCTTTTCCGAAGGAAGCGCCCAAGCGGGGAGAACCGCGACGTTCCTGAGCTTTGGACCAAGTGCGAGGCCTGCGGGGCCCAGCTTTACAAGAAGGAGTTCAAGGAAAACCTCTACGTTTGTCCCAGGTGCGGCCACCACCACCGCATGCCTGCCTTGGAACGGGTGGAGATGTTGGCCGATCCCGGGACCTTCCAGGAAATCACCCGGCTGAAGCCCCAGGATCCCTTGGGGTTTGTGGACACCAAGCCCTACGCCGAGCGCCTTAAGGCTTACCAGGCAGAAACGGGGCGAAGCGATGCCATCCTGGGGGGGAGGTGCGCCATCGGGGGGGTGCCGGCGGTCCTTTTCGTCATGGACTACGCCTTCGCCGGGGGTTCCATGGGAAGCGTGGTGGGGGAAGAAATCGCCCGGGGAGCGGAGCGGGCGGCGGAGGAGGGACGGGCCCTCGTCATCGTGGCCGCCTCGGGAGGGGCGAGGATGCAGGAGGCTGCCCTTTCCCTCATGCAGATGGCCAAGACGGTGATGAGCCTGGACCTGCTCTGGGCCAAGCGTCTCCCCTACGTTTCCGTCCTCACCGACCCCACCACAGGGGGAGTGACGGCGAGCTTCGCCGCCCTGGCCGACGTGATCTTTGCCGAGCCCGGGGCCCTGATCGGCTTCGCCGGCCCCCGGGTAATCCGCCAGACCATCCGCCAGGAGCTGCCCGAGGGCTTCCAGCGCTCGGAGTTCCTCCTCGCCCACGGGATGGTGGACCGGGTCACCGACCGCAGGAAGCTGAAGGGGGAGCTGACCCAGGTCCTCCGCCATCTGCACCCGGGAGTGCCCTATGCCCCTGGAGTTTGAGAAGCCCATCCTGGAGCTAGAAAAACGCATTCAGGAGCTCAGGGAGACCGCCAAGGCCACGGGGGTGGACCTGGGGGCGGAGATCCGCCTCCTGGAGGAGCGCCTGGAGCGCTTGAAGAAGGAGACCTACGAGAACCTCACCCCCTGGCAGCGGGTGCAGCTCGCCCGCGCCCCCGGTAGGCCCACCACCCTGGACGTCCTGGAGAAAGCTTTCCAGGACTTCATAGAGCTCCACGGGGACCGGACCTTCGCCGACGATCCCGCCATCGTGGGGGGGCTCGCCTACCTCGAGGGCCAGAAGGTGGTGGTGGTGGGCCACCAGAAGGGCCGGGACACCAAGGAGAACCTGCGGCGCAACTTCGGCATGCCCCACCCCGAGGGGTACCGCAAGGCCATGCGCCTCATGGACCTGGCGGACCGCTTCGGCTACCCCTTCCTGAGCTTCGTGGACACCCCTGGGGCCTACCCGGGGGTGTCCGCGGAGGAGCGGGGCCAGGCCTGGGCCATCGCCCAAAGCCTCCAGCGCATGAGCCGCCTTAGGGTGCCCACGGTGGCCCTCATCCTGGGGGAGGGAGGAAGCGGGGGGGCCCTGGCCATCGCCGTGGCCAACCGGGTCCTCATCATGGAAAACGCCTGGTACTCGGTCATCAGCCCGGAGTCGTGCGCCGCCATCCTCTGGCGGGACGCCAAGGAGGCTCCGAAGGCGGCGGAGGCCCTGAGGCTCACCGCCCAGGACCTCCTTGGGCTCAAGGTGGTGGACCGGATCGTGCCCGAGCCCCAAGGCGGGGCGCACAAGGACCCGGAGAAGGCCATAGAGCACATCAAGGAGGCCCTTCTCGGCACGCTGGAGGAGCTTAAGGGGCTTTCTCCCGAGGCCCTTTACCAGGACCGCTACCGCCGTTTCCGGGCCCTGGGGGCCTTTTCCGAGGGTTAAGGTTCCTTGGCCCAGTTCCCTCGGAGTTTTCACATCTTTCCCCTAAATTGGCCTTGGAGGTGGTAAGGATATGCGCACGCTACTCTGGATGGCCCTGGCCCTAGGAGCGGCCCTGGCCCAGAAGATCACCCCGCAGGGCATCCTCATCAACCCGGTCCCCACGGACCTCCAGGTGAGGGTCTGGGTGGACAAGGACCCGGCCAAGAGGGGGGACGCCGTCTACCGCATCGGGGAGCCCATCTACATCTACGTGAACGTGAACCAGGACGCCTACGTCTACCTCTTCAACATCAACGCCGACGGCAAGATAGACCCCATCCTCCCCAACGCCTACGAGCGCAACAACCTCCTCAGGGCGGGCGAGACCCGGCGCTTCCCTCCCGAGGGGGCCAGGTACCGCTATACCATCACCGGCCCCGAGGGGGAGGACAAGATCCTGGCGGTGGCGAGCCGGCGTCCCCTTTCTCTGGGCGAGATCCTGGACGTGGAGGCCAACCGGGTAAGGGTGCAAGGGGCGGAGGGCCTGGCCCGGGCCCTTTCCATCGTGATCGAACCCCTCCCCGATAGGGACTGGGTGACGGACGTGGCCCGCTACTACGTGGGCCGGGTGGTTGCGCCTCCCCCCGTTGCGGCCGCGGTCTTGGTGGTGGACTCGCGGCCTTCAGGCGCCGAGGTCTACCTGGACGGCCGCCTGCAGGGGCGCACCCCCCTCAGCCTTTCCGTCACTCCCGGCCGGCACGAGGTGGAGCTTAGGCTTGCGGGCTACCGGTCGTACCGGGTGACGGTGAACCCCAAGCCCGGGGACCGGGTCCAGATCTTTGCCCAGCTGGTGGCCGAGGTCCAGGAGGGCACCCTCGTGGTGGATTCCTCGCCTCCCGGGGCCGAGGTCTACGTGGACGGGGGGCTCAAGGGCCGCACCCCCTTGCGCCTGTCCCTGAAGGAGGGCACCTACCAGGTGGAGCTCAGGCTTGCCGGGTACGAGCCCTACCGGGCTGCGGTGCGCGTGGGGGAGGGGGAGGAGACTCGGCTTTCGGTGAACCTCCGCCCCATCCGCACCGGGGAGCTGGTGGTGGAGACGAGGCCTGTGGGCGCCGAGGTCTACGTGGACGGCCGCCTGCAGGGCCGCACCCCCCTGCGGGTGAGCCTCGAGGCGGGGCGGCATGAGGTGCGGGTGGTGGCCCCTGGATACGGGGAGTACCGGGCCCAGGTGGAGGTGCGCCCCGGCGAGAGCGTCCGCCTAGCGGTGGAGCTGGTTCCCGTGCGCGTCACCTTGGAGCTGTACGTGAACGTGGAGGCCCGGGTCTTCCTGGACGGCCAGGAGGTGGGGATAGCCCGGGGCGGGTACCTCCGCCTCGAGGCCCCCTTGGGCGAGCACGAGCTCACCCTGGTGGCCCCGGGCTACCGTACCCTGGTGCAGACGGTGCGTCTAAGCGGCAACCAGGTCCTCCGCCTTACCCTGAGCCCGCTCTAAAGGGCGCTTCAGACCCTGCCCCGGCCCTTTGGGCCGGGGGGGCCTTTTTGGGTAGCATGGGGGGGTGGAGGCCATCGTCTTGGGAGGGGGCCAGGAGGCCTGGGCGGGCAGGTACGGGGTGAGGAGCAAGGCCTTGGTGCCCTACCAGGGGCGGCCCATGGCGGAATGGGTGCTGGAGGCCCTTAAGGGCGCCGGGCTCTCTGCGGTCTACGTGGGGGAAAACCCGGGGCTTTCCCCTCCGCCCAGGCTCACCCTTCCCGATCGGGGAAGCCTCCTGGACAACCTCGAGGCCGCCTTGGCCTACGTGGAGGGACGGGTGCTGGTGGCTACCGCCGACCTCCCCCACCTCACCCCGGAGGCGGTGCGCTTCATGCTGGAAAGGGCCCCGGAGGCGGCCTTGGTCTACCCCATCGTGCCCAAGGAGCGGGTGGAGGCCCGTTTTCCCGGGAACCGCCGCACCTACGCCCGCCTAAGGGAGGGCACCTTCACCGGGGGGAACCTCCTCCTCTTGGACAAGGCCCTCTTTTTCCAAGCCCTGCCCTTGGCCCGGCGGGCCGTGGCCCTCCGGAAAAACCCCCTGGCCCTGGCCCGGATGGTTGGCCTGGACATCCTCGTGAAGCTCCTTCTGGGCAGGCTTTCCCTCCTCGAGGTGGAGGCCCGGGCGAAGCGGATCCTGGGGGTGGAGGCCCGGGCCCTCATCACCCCCTACCCCGAGGTGGGGGTGGACGTGGACCGGGAGGAGGACCTGGTAAGCTAAGCCCATGCGCACGGTGAAGGAGCTCCGCCTGGCCGGGCTTTTCGCTTATCTGGCGGCTCTGGTGCTGGCCCTTCTCTTCTCCTTCGCGGTCCACCTCCTCCTCGGGGGTGGGGGGCGGCTCGGGTGGGGGAGCTTCAACTTCTACGGGCTCCTGGAGGGGCTGGCCTTTCTCCTGGTCTTCTCCTTTGCCCTGGCCCTGGCCGGCAGGGCGGTGCGCGTCCCCTGTCCCACCCTCCTCACCGCCGGGCTCTTGTGGCCCACCCCGGCCCGCCGCCTGGCCAAGCCCCTGCCCCGGGTGGAGGCCCTGGAGGCCTATGAGGGCCGTGGGGTGGCCCTCCTAGAGCAGGAAGGGCGGGCGGTGGGCCTCCTTGGCCTTTCCGACCGCATCCTGCCCCTAGAGGAGGTACCCAGCGTAGAGGCGGAGGTGGCGGTGAGCGAGCTCTATCCCCTTTTCCTCCGCCAGCCCCTCGTCCTGGTCACCCGGGGTGAGGAGGTGCTCGGGGCCATCTTCCGGGAGGCCTTCTTCCGCTACCTTGGGGTCTAGCCCCTTGACAGGGGCCGGCCTCCCCTAAAATAGGGGGAGCTGTGGCGTGGGAGGTGAGGGATGCCGCACGTGATCTGTGAGCCGTGCATCGGCGTGAAGGACCAGTCCTGCGTGGAGGTCTGCCCCGTGGAGTGCATCTACGACGGAGGGGACCAGTTTTACATCCACCCGGAGGAGTGCATTGACTGCGGAGCCTGCGTGCCCGCCTGCCCGGTGAACGCCATCTACCCCGAGGAGGACGTTCCCGAGCAGTGGCGGTCCTACATTGAGAAGAACCGGAAGCTGGCGGGGCTGGAGTAGCGGGGCCGGCCTAAAGCGGGCGCACGTACCAGCTCAGCGTGGGCCCGCCGTCTTTCACGTGCCGGAATCCCTGGGCCTGGAAGAAGGCCTTGGCCCTGGGGTTGTGGCCATAGACCACCGCGTAAAGCCTTTCCATGCCGGTCAGGTGGTCCACAAGGTGCGCCAGGGCCCTCCGGCCGAGCCCCCGGCCCTGGTGGTCCTCCCGGATGAGGAGGAGGCTTAGGGTGACGTCCTGGGCCTCGGGGTAGTGGAGCTTGTAGTCCAGGTACCCCACGGCCTCCCCCATCTCCCCTTCCCCCGAAGGGCCCACCTGCTCCAGGAAAAGGAGGAAGGCCCGGCGCCGCTCGTCTTGCTCCAGGGTGCGGAGGTCCTGGACCACGTCCTCGAGGGTGGGGGGCTCCATGCCGATGAGGGCGAAGTACCCGGGGCTTCGCAGGAAAATCCCGTGCAGCAGAGGAGCGTCCTCGAGGCGCACAGGGCGCAGGCTTAAGCCTAGGGTCCGCATCCCCCTCATGCTACCCCCTGGGGAAGGGGTAAAGGCAAACCGCCCCGGGAAGCCCGGGGCGGTCCTGTGGGCCTATTACCTGCGGGCCGGCTCCACCACGGTGACGTTCACCGCCTGGGGGCCCTTGCCGTTCTTGCCCGGCTCCACCTCAAAGGTAACGATGTCGCCCTCGTTCAGGGTGCGGAACCCCTTGGCGTTGATGGCGCTGAAGTGGACGAACACGTCGGTGTCGCCCTCGCGCTCAATGAAGCCGTAGCCCTTCTCCGCATTGAACCACTTGACCCGACCCTTCTGCATACCGCTCCTTCTTCTTCCGAGCTCCCGCTCGTATCCGGGGTTTTAGGGGTTGCTTTAGACCCGTGGGGCCACCCTAAAGCCACCCGGAATGCCTCACTCTACCACAAGGGGGCTATTTGCGGAAGAACCCCCTAAGCCGGTCCCAGAACCCCTCGGGGGCCACGTTTTCCCCCACCTCGGCCGCGTAGGCCCTAAGGAGCTCCCTGGCCCGCTTAGAGAGCCTCTTGGGCACGGAGAGCTCCACCTCCACCCGCAAGGCCCCCCGCCCCCCCCCGGGATGGGGGAGGCCCTCCCCGGGAAGCTCAAACACCTCCCCGTGCCCCGTCCCCGGGGGGATGTCCAGCGGGATGGGGCCAGAGAGCCCGGGCACCTCTACCCGGGTGCCCAAGGCGGCTTGGGCTAGGCCTATTTGGAGCCGGTAGACCAAGTCCGCCCCCTGGCGCTCCAGGTAGGGGTGGGGCTTCACCCGGAGGCGCACGTAGAGGTCCCCGGGGCCGCCGGGCCCCAGGTTGCCGTACCCGGGAACCCGGAGCAGTTGTCCCTCGTCCATGCCTGGGGGAAGGCTCACCCGGACCCGCTCCTCCCGGGGCACCCGGCCCCGGCCCCGGCAGGCGGCGCAGGTCTCGGCCAGAAGGAAGCCCCGCCCCTTGCAGTGGGGGCAGGCGTTGCGGCTCACGAAGGTGCCGAAGAAACTGCGGTGGTAGCTTTCCACCACCCTCCGGCCCCCGCAGGTGGGGCAGGCCGTCCGCTTCCCCCCCTGGCCTCCGCAGGCCTCGCAGGGCACCAGCCGGGTGTAGGCCACCTCCACCTCCTTGCCCTCCAGGAGGTCCTTAAGCTCCACCTCCACCTGGGCCTCGAGGTCCTCCCCCCGGGGAGCCACGGGCTCCCGGCGAAGGCCGAACACCTGGGCGAAGAGGTCAAAGAGGTCCTCGGCGGAGACCTCGGGCGTTCCCAGAAGCCCCCGGTCGTACCGGGCCCGCTTCTCGGGATCGGAGAGGACAGCGTAGGCTTCGTTGATCTCCTTGAACCGCTCCTCCGCGGCCTTGTCCCCGGGGTGGCGGTCGGGGTGGTATTCCAGGGCGAGCCTCCGGTAGGCCTTCTTGATCTCCTCCTGGCTGGCCTCCCGGCTTACCCCCAGGATGGCATAGTAGTCCTTCATCCATCTAGCACTTTACAAGGGAAGGGGATTTCTGCTAAAGTGCCGGGCAATGAGGCCCCTGCGAGCTATCCCCTAGGGGGTCCCTTCCTTCGGGAAGGGCCCCCCGGGTTTGCCCGCGGGGGCCTCGGGCTTTTTAGGAGGCGTAGGATGCTGCTCCTCACCCCTGGACCCACCCCCATCCCCGAGCGCGTGCAGAAGGCCCTGCTCCGCCCCATGCGGGGGCATCTGGACCCTGAGGTGCTGGCCCTGAACCGGGCCATCCAGGAAAGGCTACGGGTCCTCTTTGACCCTGGCGAGAAAGCCCTGGTGGCGGCCTTGGCCGGTTCGGGGAGTCTCGGCATGGAGGCGGGCCTGGCTAACCTGGACCGGGGCCCGGTCCTGGTCCTGGTGAACGGGGCCTTTTCCCAGAGGATCGCGGAGATGGCCCTCCTCCACGGCCTAGAGCCCCGGGTTTTGGAGTTCCCCCCGGGGGAGCCCGTGGACCCCGAGGCCGTGGCCGAGGAGCTAAAGCGCAGGCGCTACCGCATGGTGGCCTTGGTGCACGGGGAGACCTCCACCGGGGTCTTGAACCCTGCGGAGGCCATCGGGGCCTTGGCCAAGGAGGCCGGGGCCCTTTTCTTCCTGGACGCGGTGACCACCCTGGGGATGCTGCCCTTTTCCATGAGGAGGATGGGGGTGGACTACGCCTTCACCGGCAGCCAGAAGTGCCTCTCCGCTCCCCCGGGCCTGGCCCCCATCGCCCTGAGCCCGGAGGCGAGGCCGGCCTTCACGGGGAGGCGGGGCTGGTACCTGGACCTTGCCCGGGTGGCGGAGCACTGGGAGCAGGGTGGGTACCACCACACCACCCCTGTTCTCCTGCACTACGCCCTCCTCGAGGCCCTGGACCTGGCCCTCGAGGAGGGGATGGAAGCCCGGGAGAGGCGGGCCAGGGAGGTCCACGGCTGGCTCCTGGAGGAGCTCTCCGCCCGGGGCTTCCGCCCTTACCCGAAGGGGAGCCCCCTCCCCACCGTCTTGGTGGTGCGCCCCCCCGAGGGGGTGGAGGCGGACCGCCTGGTGAGGGCCCTCTACGCCGAGGGCGTCGCGGTGGCCGGAGGGATCGGCCCCACCCGGGGGCAGGTCCTCCGGCTCGGCCTCATGGGGGAGGGAGCGCGGAGGGAGGCCTACCGGGTCTTCCTGAGGGTCCTGGACCGAGTCTTGGCCCTAGCGTAGGAAGAAATAGGCGTAGACGAGGGCCAGGGCCATCCGGTAGTAGGCGAAGGGCTTGAAACCCTGCCGCTCCACAAAGGCGAGCATCCAGCGCACGGTGAAGAGGGCGGTGACGAGGGCGGCGAGGAAGCCGAGGAGGAGAAGCCCCCATCCCCCCTCGGGCACCGCCCGGGCGCTCTTCAGGAGGTCGTAGCCCACCGCCGCCAGCATGGTGGGCAGGGCCAGGAGGAAGCTGAACTCCGCCGCGGCCTTGCGCTTGAGGCCCAGGAGAAGCCCCCCCAGGATGGTGGCCCCGCTGCGGCTCGTGCCGGGGAAGAGGGCGGCAAACCCCTGGAAGACGCCGATCCAGGCGGTGGAAAGCAGGGGGAGCTCCTTCACGTCCCGGTAGCGGGCGCCTTCCGCCAGGCGGTCGGCGAGGAGGAGCAGAAGGCCCACGGAGAAGAGGAAGAAGACCACCAGGGCGTCGTTGCCCAGGATCTTCCCCTTGATGAGGGGGTAGAAGAGAAAGCCCAGGACCGCCGTGGGCACGAAGGCCACCCCAATGCGGGCCCAAAGCTCCCGGTCCCCCAAAAACCGCCTCCCGTAGAGGAGGAGGACAGCCAGGATCGCCCCCAGCTGGATGGCGATGAGGAAGGTTTTGAGGAAGGCGTCCTCCTGCACGGGCAGGCCCAGGAGGTGGAAGGCGAGGGTCAGGTGGCCGGTGGAGGAGACGGGCAGGAACTCCGTAAGACCCTCCAGCGTTCCCAAGAGAAGGGCTTCCCAAGCGCTCACGGGGCCATGCTACCATGGGAAGGGTGGAAGCCTCCGTCCTGATCCCCGCCGCAGGCAACGGGGAGCGCCTGGGCCTCGGTCCCAAGGCCTTCCTTCGCGTGGGCGGCAGGACCCTTTTGGAATGGGCCCTCCTGCCCTTCCGGGAGGCCGCGGAGGTCCTGGTGGCCCTCCCTCCCGGGGCTAAGCCCCCGGAGGGCCTGCGGGCCACCTTTCTGGAGGGAGGGAGGACGCGGCAGGAGTCCGTGGCCCGCCTCCTCGAGGCGGCGAGCCTCCCCCTGGTCCTGGTCCACGACGTGGCCCGGCCCTTCGTGAGCCGTGGCCTGGTGGAGAGGGTTCTGGAGGCCGCCCGCACTGCGGGGGCGGCGGTGCCCGTCCTGCCCGTTCCCGACACCCTGGTCCGCCCCGAGGAGGCCCACTACGGGGAGGTGGTGCCCCGGGAGGGGTTCCGCCTGGTGCAGACCCCCCAGGGCTTTTTCACCGCCCTCCTGCGGGAGGCCCACGCCTACGCCAGAAAGCGGGGGCTTTCCGCCACCGATGACGCCCAGCTGGTGCGGGCCCTGGGCTATCCTGTGGCCTTGGTGGAGGGGGAAAGGACGGCCTTCAAGGTCACCTACCGGGAGGACCTCCTCCTGGCGGAGGCGGTGGCACGGGTATGGAGCGCCTGGCCCCAGGGAAGGTAAACCTCGGCCTCTCCCTGCTGGGGAGGCGGCCTGACGGCTACCATGAGCTCCACACCCTCTTCGCTGCCCTTTCCTTTGGCGACCGGGTGGTGGTGGAGCCCCTCCCCGAGGGGATCGCCTTCCGCGGGCGCTACGGGCGGAGGAACCTGGCCTACCGGGCGGCGGAGGCCTATCTGGAAAGGGCGGGCTGGCCCGGGGGGGTGCGGATCCTCCTGGAGAAGGAGCTCCCCGAGGGGGCGGGCCTGGGTGGGGGGAGCTCGGACGCCGCCCAGGTGCTTTTGGCCCTTAAGGAGATCTACCCGGCGGAGGTGGACCTCTTGGCCTTGGCCCTCTCCCTGGGGGCGGACGTCCCCTTCTTTCTCCAGGGAGGGGTGGCCGAGGCCCGGGGCGTGGGGGAGCGCCTTTTTCCCTGCGCCCTTCCCCCCCTGCCCGTGGTGGTCTTCGCCCCGGGCCTGCGCCTCCCCACGCCCCTCGTCTACCGGGAGGTGAAGCCCCACGACTTTGCCCCTGAGCTGCCCCTTCCTGAGGTGCTGGCGGCCCTGGTCCGGGGGGAGGAACCCCCTTACTGGAACAGCCTCGAGGGGCCTGCCTTCCGCCTCTACCCTGAGCTTAGAGAGGTTAAGGCCCGGCTGAGGGCCCTGGGGCTTTACGGGGTGCTCATGTCGGGCTCGGGCAGCGCTTTCTTCGGCTTCGCCCAGGACCTGGAGCACGCAAGGCGCGCGGTGGAGGCCTTGAGGCGCATGGGATACGCCCGCTACGGGACCTTGGGAGGTGGAGGAGGACGGCATGGGGCTCCTTGACGCTCTGAAGCTCTCCTTCCCCGAGGCCTTGGAGGAGATCAAGGCCATGCCTATCCGCTGGGATCGGGACCGCTTTGCCTTCTGGCTCAAGCAGGACTTCCCTTTCGTGGAAGCCCTCTACCGCTACCAGGTGGGGCTTTTGCGGGAGGCCCCCCAGGCCCACCGCGCCCCCCTCGTCCAGGCCCTCATGGCCACGGTGGAGGAGCTGGACTGGCTCCTTGCCCAGGGGGCGGACCCCGGGGCCGAGGTCCACCCGGTGCGGCAGGAGTACATCGGGTTGCTGGAGGAGCTGGAGGGCCTGGCCTACCCCTACCGCCTGGTCTTTCTCTACTTCCTGAACCGCCTCTTTCTGGAGGCCTGGAACGCTCACGTGGAAGGGGATGGCCCCTGGCAGGAGCTTTCCGAGCACTGGTCGGCCCCGGAGTTCCAGGCGGTGCTCTACGACCTGGAGGTCATGGCCCAAGGAGTTGCGGCAGAGCTTCACCCGGAGGTGCTGGCCCATTACCTGGACCGCATCATGGAAATGGAGAAGAAGGCTTGGGGCCTTCTTCTCTGACATCACCCCATGCGGGCCTAGGCCCGCATGGGGGCCCCGGTAGAAAGTTCCCGCGAGGTTTCTAGGCAGGAACCCAAAGCAAAGGGTAGGATTCCCCAACCCAGGTTCAGTTCAGCTCTTCCCCCCAGGTTGCCTCAAAGAGGCGCTTGGCCTCCTGCACCGTGATCTCCAGGGTCTGGGATACCTCCTCCGCCAGGAGGTGGATGGCCCGCCTCAGGGCCTGCCGGTCCAGGTCGGGCAGGCCCCGCTCCAGCTCCCAGGCCCGAAGCTGCCCCGCCATCTGGGCGATGCGGTAGGGGTTCCCGTCCGCCAGGATCTCGCTGGTCTTGCGGTGCCGGGCGGCCCACTGCTTGGGCAGGGGTAGGCGCCCGTTTTTCAAGAGGTCCAGGATGACGGGGACCTCCTCTGGGGCCAGGGCTTTGCGCATGCCCACGCTCTGGGGTGCCTCCACGGGCACATAGGCCTTGGAGCGAGAGCCGGGGAAGTCCACCTGGTAGTAGGCCCGGCTTACGCCGCTTACGCTTCGCTGGGCGATGCCCGCCACCACGCCGACCCCGTAAGGGGGCAAGACCACCTTGTCGCCGGGACGGAACTCCTTCACGGTGCGACTCCTTTCTGGAGCACCAGGAGCAGGTGCTCCAAATACGCTTCCACCTCCAGCTGGGGGCTGCACCCCAAGGCGGCGATCACCGCAGCGGTGGCCTTAGGGGAGAGCTCCTTGCGGACCGCCCCTTCCTTCTGCCCGCTTTGCACCAGCTCCTCCAGGAGGTCCAGGTAGTGCTGGTGGAGCTCCTTCAGCCAGGGAGTAGGGTCCGCCATGGCTTCCCGGGCCACCGCCGCCCAAAGGCCCCTCCACTCCGCGATCCAGTCCAGGCGCTTTTGCAGAAGGTGCCCAAGCCGCACAAAAAAAGGCGCCTCCAGGCGCACCATCTGCTCCACCTCGCGGTAGAAGCGCCAGGTGCGCTCCTCCACCAGGTGCTTGAGAAGGTCCTTTTTGTCGCGGAAGTAGAGGTAGATGGTCCCCTTTCCTACCTCGGCCTTGCGGGCCACGTCCTCCATCTTCAGCCCAGAGAGGCCCTTTTCCCGTAGAACTTCCAAGGTGGCCTCGAGGATGGCCTCTCGTTTGCCCTTTGGCAAGGCCCCCGGAAGGGAAACCATCGCGGCCACGACCCCAAGTCTACCACACCGCCCTTTTCCTTTCATGAGGAAGGGGTTACCCTAGGGGTATAGGAGGTCCTATGCGGCTCGGCTTCTTCGCCCTGATCACCGCCGATCCTTTGCGGGGGGCCTTGCGGACCGTGGAGGCCAGGCTCCTGGAGGAGGCCCGGGGGGAGGCCCTCTTCCTGGTGCCTTACCCGCTCCGGGACCTGGCCGAGGCTTGGAGGCTGGCCTACCGCCACCTGGGGCTGCGCCGGGGCCGGGTCCTCTACCTCAAGCGGCGGGAGGAGGCCTTTGACAAGGAGGTGGCCCAGGAGGTGGCCCAAAGCCCCTTGGTGCTCCTTGCCGCAGAGGGGCTGCCGGAGTTTCTGGACCTTATCCGGGGTAGCCTGGTGCTCCAAGCCCTCCTGGAGGTCTACCGCCAGGGGGGCGGGGTGGTGGCCCTGGGGGAGGCCGGGGGCCTTTTGGGGGAGGCGGCCTTCTACTCCCTGGAGGGAGAGGTGCGGGCGGCCCTAGGGCTCTCCCTCCTCCGGGGCCTGGCCCTCCTGCCTCGGGTGGAGGAGAGGGGACGCTTCCTCGCCCTTTCCCAGCTGGTGGCGGATAACCCGGACCTGGTGGGCCTGGGGCTTTTGGAGAACACCGCTTTGCGCCTCCTCAAGGGCCTGGGAGAGGTCTGGGCCGGGGGAGTAACCCTGGTGGACGCCGGCGGGGCGGAGTTCACCGGTCGGGGCGTCCGGGGGCTCAGGGTGGACGTGCTCTCCGCGGGAGAGCGCTTTGCCCTGCCCGCCTTTTAGTACCCTGGGCCCATGCCTTCCGGGCGCGTGCACGAGGCCATCAACCTCACGGCGCTGGGTATGGGCGGCATCGCCTTTCTGGCCTATGGCGGCTCCCCGGAGGAGCCCGGGGCCCTGGCCTTCGCCTTGGCCTACCTGGCGGGCACCTTCCTCCTCTCCCCGGACCTGGACCTGGCGGAAAAGGGGGTGCGGGCCCAGGGGCGCTGGGGCCTTTTGGGCCTTCTCTGGCGGCCTTACGGCTGGCTCTTCCGCCACCGTGGGCTTTCCCACACCTGGATCCTCGGGCCCCTGACCCGGCTTGGATACCTGGCCGCACTCCTGGCCGTGTTGGGCTTTGCGGTCGGCGAACTTGCCCGCTTTTTGGGGGTAGGGCTTCCCCTATCCTTTAGCCTCGGTCAGGCCGGGTGGGGCAAGGAGGTCTGGGGCTTGGCCCTCCTTGGCTACTACCTCTCCCAGTGGCTCCACCTGGTGGCGGACGGTATCTGGCCCGATCACGACCTGAGGCGCCTCAAGCGGCCAAGGTGAGGCGGTTTACATACGCTGCCCCCGAAGGGTCAAAAATAAGGGTATGGCCAGGCTTGGGATTCTGGGGCTTTTGCTTTATGCGGGGCTAGGCTTGGCCCTGGGGGTCGGAGAGCGCATACCTGAGTTTGCCCTCCTGGACCCGAAGGGGAACCTCGTCACGCCCAAGACCATGAGGAAGCCCGCGGTCATCGTCTTTTGGGCCAGCTGGTGCACGGTGTGCAAGGCCGAGTTTCCCGGCCTCCACCAGGTGGCCGAGGAGACCGGGGTGCCCTTTTACGTGGTGAGCCGCGAGCCTCGGGACACGAAGGAGGTCGTCCTGGCCTATATGAAGGCCTACCCCCGCTTTATCCCCCTATTGGCCTCGGACCGGGACAGGCCCCACGAGGTGGCGGCCCGCTTTAAGGTCCTGGGCCAGCCCTGGACCTTTGTGGTGGACCAGGAGGCCAAGGTAGTGGCCCTCTTCGCCGGCCGGGCTGGGCGGGAGGCCTTGTTAGACGCCCTCCTCCTCGCCGGGGTCAAGCTGCCATAGCTCCGCGCGCCGGGCTTCCCCTTCGGGGGCGAGGCGCAGCAGAAAGCCGGCCTCGAGGGCCTCGGGTTCTCCCCACTCCACCAGGATGAGGCGGGCCTCTTCCCCGGCGCTTAGGAGCTGGGAAAGGAGGAGCTTGGGGTCCTGGAGGCGATAGAGGTCCGCGTGGACCAGGGGGCCCTCCGGGGTGGGGTAGGTGTGGATCAGGGTGTAGGTGGGGCTGGTCACCCGGCCCCGGAAGCCCAAGGCCTGGGCCAGGAAGCGGACCAAGGTGGTCTTGCCCGCCCCTAGGGGGCCTTGGAGGGCCACCACCGCTCCCCTGGGGAGAAGGGGCAGGACCTCGTGGGCCAGGGCCTCGGTGTCCCCTAGGGTCCTCAGGGTTCGCGAGAGCACGAGCCGCATAAAGGAAAAAGGCCCCACAGGGCCTTCTGGTGCCGGGAGCGGGACTTGAACCCGCACGCCCTTGCGGGCACCACCCCCTCAAGATGGCGTGTCTACCAGTTCCACCATCCCGGCAGGGCGCGCCTCACGCGCAAGCTTCAGTTTAACAAATCCCCTTGCCCTGTCAAGGCGTGGATTCAGGGCTTTACCCAAAACTCCTTCCTCGCCCTCCCTTAGCCTGCTTCAAGAGTTCTTGGGTGACTTCATAGTTGAGCAGGCGAACCAGGCCCC
>NZ_ATXJ01000009.1 GCF_000421625.1 Thermus islandicus DSM 21543
GGCGGGGTTGGCATGAGGCGGCGGTCCTCCCACCCCTGCCGGGGGCTCCTTATCCCCGCCTTCAAGACCAAAATGGGCCTCTTCGGGTCAAAAGGGATGCGAGGGGTTGATGGCCTGCCCTTTAGGTTTTCACGCAGCTTTCACACAAACTGGTCTTTCACACAGTTTTCACACGCGCCGGTAAGGTGGATCTTGAGGGAAGCGGTGAACCCTCGAGCCCAAGACGGGCGCCAGGGGCCGAGGGGGAGCGAGTGGCGCGACCGGCCCTCTGCACAAGGAGGTGCAGAGCATGAGGAAGCTTATCGGCCTTGGGATCCTATCGGTCCTGCTCTCGGGCCTCGCCCTGGCCCAGACCAACACGGACAGCCACACGGTCACGGTGAAGGTCCCTTCCGTCCTCCAGCTCAGCCTGGACGCCACGGACTACCTGTTTGACTTCACCGACGCCACCCTCCAGGGCACGGAGACCACCACCGTGGGCGGTACCCCCTACACCAAAGCCTCCAGGGCGGCCTACCTCAACTTCCTGGAGGCAGGCCCCACCCAGGACTTCGCCCCCTCGTCCGTTGCGGGGACGAACGCGGAGTACGGTACCGTCACCGTCAAGACCAATCGGGCCCAGTGGACGGTGAAGGTGGACAGCATCGGGGGCACCCTCAGCCTGGGCAACAACCGGGTGAAGGTCTTCGCCGAGAAGCTCTCCGGGAAAGGGACTTCGTTAACTCTGTCGCCCACCCCAATCGCTCAGGGTCTCCCCCTCTTCGGTGCCACCCTCGGGGGAGGCCAGGGCAAGTCGGTGTACAAGCTCTACTATCTCTTCACCATGGACATCAACGACGACATCCCCCTCAGTGGCCTGAACGAAAGCATCACCCTCAACCTCCTCCTCACCTCGCCCTGAGGAGGGGGAGCCGGGGAGGGGGCGAAGGCCCCTTCCCCTTTCTTTAGACGGGACCATGAAACGCCTCGCCCTTGGCCTAAACGCCCTCTTCTTGGCCCTCCTCCCCCTCGCCCTGGCCCAGGCCGACCTCACCCTCTCCCCGGCGAGGCTGGAGTTCGCCCTTCCCTTTGGGGGAAGCGCCGAAGAGCGGGTGGTCCTCAAGAACGGCCTCCCCCGGGAGGAGGCCCTCCAGGTCCGCCTCCTTCCCTTCGCCTTGGATCCCAGGGGGAACGTGGTGGAAAGCCCCAAGCGGAACCTCTGCCCCCACCTCGAGGTGGCCCCCACCGCCCTCGTCCTCCCGCCCGGGGGGAGCGCCGAGGTCCGGGTCCGGGTGAAGGCCCCCCAAGGAGAGGGCACCCTCGCCTGCCTGGTGGTGTTCTCCGCGAGCCCAAGGCCCCTGGAGAGGGGAGGGGTGCGGCTTTCCGTCCGCCCCGAACTCGGCCTCGCCGTCTACCTGACCCTCCGGGGCACGGAGCGCCCGGCCTTCCGGGCGAAGGTGGGGGGAGCGGGGGAGAGCCTTCCCCTCCTCCTGGAGAACCCGGGGAACGTCCTAGAGAGGGTCTCGGGGGAAGCCCGGGTCTTTGACGGGGAGGGCAGGGAGGTGGCGAGGCTTCCCCTGGAGGCGGTCCCCGTCTTCCCGGGCGGATACCGGGAGCTTTTCCTGAGGCCCGACCCTCCCCTCCCTAGGGGGCGCTACCGGGTGGCCCTGATCCTGGAGGGCGCCTACGGGCGGTACGCGGCGGAGGGAACGTGGGACGTGCCCTAGCCCTCCTCCTTCTCCTCGGGTTCTCCCGGGCCTGGGCCCAGACCGCCTCCTGCGACGCCACCGACCTCCTCTTTGACTTCTCCGCTTCCGGCCCCCTCCAGACCCTCACCGTGGGGGGGCAGAGCTACTACGTGGCGAACCTCGCCTCCTACCTCCTCCTTTTGGGGGGCGCCTCCTCCATGCGCTTCCTGCCCACGCAGGTGGTGGGCGGGTCAGGGGAGCGGGTGGCCTGCACCCTCACCACCCCGAAGGGAGGCGGCGGGGGGGGAGTGCTCTGCGGGGCGGGCAACACCCGGTGCTTCCGGGTAACCGGCATGACCGGAAGCCTCCCCGTGCCCGGGGACTGGCAAGGACGCCTCTACGTGCTCGTCCAGGTGGTCTCAGGGAACGCCACCAGCCACGTCCCTACCCCCACCCTCCTCTCCGCCGTGCCCGACAACATGGGCCTCGCCAGCGTGGCCCGCAACACCACGGCGATCCTCTGGGTCTACTACTTCTTGGAGCTTTCCCCAACCGACGCCTTCCCTTCCCTTCCCGCCCAGGGGGTCCTCACCCTGACCTATAGCCTGCAGAAGAACTGACCCTTGGGGACTGCCTTGAGGCTCCTTTCCGTCCTACCCCTCCTCGCCCTGGCCCTGGGGGCGAGGCCCGGCGAGGTGGTGGTCCTCCCCTTCCCGGGCCTCCCCCCGGGGCCTTTGGAGGTGGCCTCCGACCTCCCCCTCCTCCTCGCCCCCCAAGCCTCGGACGGGGGCGTGGTCCTGGTGGCGGTGGAGGTGCCCCCTCGCTTCCCCCCTGGGAGCTACCGGGTGTGCCTCCGGGTCGCTTCGGAGAAGACTTTCTGCAAAGAGGTGACCGTAGAGGCCGTAGCCAGGCTTAGGGCCCAGGTGCCCGGGGAGGTGGCGGGAAGGAGCCTGCGCCTCGCCCTAAAGAACGAGGGAAACCTGTCCCTAAGGGTACAGCTCGCTCCCGCCGAGGGGAGCGAGGTGGCCTTCTCTCCCCTCGCCCTCTCCCTTTCCCCCGGGGAGGAGAGGCAAGCGGAGATTCCCCTATCGGGCTTCGGCCTCCTCCGCCTGGGCCTCCTCTGGGAGGGAAGGAAGGAGGTCTTCTACCTGGTCCGGGTGCGCCCCGAGGGAGGGAGGCCCCTTCCCTACACCCTTTCGGGCCTTCTGGAGGGGGAGTACGCTTCCGGGGCACCCCCCTCCCTCCGGCTCGCCTTGGAGGGAGGCCTCTCCCGGGAGGTACGCCTCGCCCTCGCCCTGGAGGGACCCCATCCCTCCGTCAGGGTGGGGGTGGGCACAGGAAACCTTTCCTTTGGGTTTAGGGCGACGGGAGGACGGGGAATAGAGGAGGCCCGGCTTGGCCTTCGGGAAGGCCCCTGGGAGGGGACCCTGGGCTACCCGCCCGCCTTGGAGGTGGCGTACTCGGGAGAGGCCCTCTACCGCTTCCGCCTCTCCCTCGAGGCCTTGAGCGTGGGCTTGGCCGACGGCACCTGGGCCTTCTCCGGCACCCTCCCCTTGGCCAAACCTGAGGGGGTTTCCCTGCGGCTGGAGCGCTACGGCGACTCCCGCCTTTACGCCCGGTGGGAAGGCGGGGCCTACCTGGGGTTCGCCACAAAGGGGTGGGAAGGGGAAGGGGGGTTCTCCCCTTCGGGCCCCACCTTCCGCCTGGGGTACGCGGGATCGGAGGGGGGCTTCACCTACGCCCTCCGGGTGGGCTACGGAGGAGGGCCCACCCTGGGCCTCCAGGCGGGGTACACGCGCCCTCCCTTTTCCCTCAGGGGTCGGCTGGAGTTCGGCTCCGCCGTTGCCTTTGGCCTGGGGGTGGGCTACCTCGAGGCCCCCCTGGCCCTGGGCCTGGACCTCTCCTCCTCGGGGCTTTTGGGCTTCCTGGAGTGGCGGGAGGCCCCCTACGCCTTGAGGCTCGAGGGAAGAGGGGACGGGAGGGGGCTCTGGTTCGGGCTCTTTGGGAGCTACGCCTTCCGCTTACCCGTGCCCGAGGAGGTCACCCTCGCCCTCGGGGGGTACGAGGAGGTGCCCTTGGAAGGCCGGGTGGAGCTCTTGGGGAAGCCCGTGAGGGGGGCGAGGGTGGAGGGGGGCCTCGCCCCTGTGGAAACGGACGAAAACGGGCGGTTTCGCCTCTACGCGCCGAGGGCTGGGGCCCGCCTCAAGGCCCTTCCCCCCGAGGGGCTTCTCGCCTTTCCCACCGAGGTCTCTTGGAAACCGGGCGACCCCCCTCCCGTCCTCGCCCTAAGGCCCGCCTCCGTCCTTCGCCTCCGGTGCGAGGGCGGGGGGCGGGGAGCCCACCTGGTGGGGGAGGTGGGGGCCTTCGTGCCCTGTGGCGGCGAGGCCTTCCTCTTCCCGGGGACCTACCGCCTCCTTCCTGAGGCGCTCCCGGGCTTCCGTGCAGAGGAACGGGAGGTAGTCTTGAGACCCCTCGCCGAGGAGGAGGTCCCCCTCGCCTTCGCCCCCCTCCCCGTTGAGGCCCTCCCCGAGGCGCGGCCCCTGAGGGTGGAGTGGCCCCTCGAGGTGGCCCCAGGGGAGGTGGCCCAGGTGCGGGTGCGCCTGGAGGGGGGTTCTCCTGGGGGAGTCTTCCTCTCCCTGCCCGTCCTGGGGGAAAGGCGGGAGGGAGACGACCTCGTCCTCCTCTTCCAGGTGCCCTGGGAGGCCCGGGAAAGGCTGGAGGTGGTCCTAAGGGCAAAAGGAGGGGAGAGCCGGGTCCTCCTCCCTCTGAACCCGGGAAAGGAACTCCTCTCGGTGCGGCTGGACCCCCCTCGAGCCTCCCTGGGGGAGAGGGTGCGGGTGCGGGTGGAGACCCTGTTCCCCGCGGAGGAGGTCCACCTCGTCTTGCCCACCGGGGCCCTTCCCCTTAGGCGTGAAGGGGAAGGCCCCCCGTGGGTCTTTGTGGGGACCTTCCGGGTGGAGGAGGCCCTTTTCAGGGAGGCAGAGCGCTTTACCGGATCCCTTGCGGCGCTTTCCCTTCAGGTAAAAGCCCGGCAGGGGGAGGTGGAGCGGGGGAAGGAGGTGCGGCTTCTTTTGCGCTAGGCCCCTCCTTCTGGTCCGCGCCCTGGGGGGCTGCGGCCCCACCCCAGTCGCCTCCGCCCCCTCTATCGGGAAAGCAAAGGCCCTGGGGAGCGCCCCCGCTGGCAGGAGCCGGCCACTCCCTGCCTGGGGTGGCCCCGATTCCTGGAAGCTATGTGGGGGCACTTAGTGTGCGGGGCGAGGCTAGGGTAGACTGGGAGGCATGACCGAGCGGTCAGCCCTCCGCCGCCTCCTGCCCTACCTGGCCCCCTACCGGGGGCCGTACCTCCTCGGGGTGGGGGCAGGCCTCCTTTCCATCGGTTTTTTCGTCCTGGGGCCCTACTTTCTCCGCCTGGCCGTGGACGCCCTCGGCCGCGGCGGGCCCTACGGGCACTACGCCCTCGGCCTTCTCCTCGCGGCCGGGGCCTCTGGCCTCCTCTCCTACCTCATGCGCCGCCTCTCCGTGGTGGCGAGCCGCCAGGTGGAGTACGACCTGAGGCGGGACCTCTTCCACCACCTCCTCCGCCTGGACCGGGGCTTCTACCAGGGGACGCGGGTGGGGGACTTGATGAACCGCCTGAACACCGACCTTTCTGCGGTGCGGGAGATGGTGGGCCCGGGGGTCATGATGGGCAGCCGCCTCTCCTTTTTGGTCCTCTTGGCCTTCGGCTCCATGTATGCGGTGAACGCCCGCCTGGCCTTCTACCTTACCCTGATCCTGCCCGCCATCGGCCTCTTCATGTTCTACCTCCTGAGGCTCGTGGACCGCCGCTACCGGGAGGCCCAGGAGGCCTTTGACCGGATCAGCACCCTGGCTCAGGAGGCCTTCAGCGGCGTCCGGGTGGTGAAGGGGTACGCCATCGAGGGCCGGATGCTGTCCCGCTTCCAGGCCCTGAACCGGGAGTATGTGGAAAGGAGCCTGGCCCTGGCCCGGGTGGAGGGGCCCATGCACGCCCTCCTGGGCTTCCTCATGGGCTTTGCCTTCCTTACGGTGCTCTGGGTGGGGGGGAGGATGGTGGTGCAAGGGGAGCTCTCCTTGGGCCAGCTGGTGCAGTTCAACGCCTACCTGGCCCAGCTCACCTGGCCCATCCTGGGCCTGGGCTGGGTCCTGGCCATGTACCAGCGGGGCCTCACCAGCCTTAGGCGGCTTCTGGAGCTTCTGGACGAGAAGCCCCGCATCCGGGACGAAGACCCCCTGCCCCTCTCCCCGGAGGACCTCTCGGGGGAGGTGCGCTTCCAGGGGGTGGGGCTTCAGGTGGGGGGGCGGTGGCTCCTTAAGGACATCACCCTCACCGTACCCGAGGGCATGACCCTGGGCATTACCGGGCGCACCGGTGCCGGGAAGAGCCTCCTCGCCGCCCTGGTGCCGAGGCTTTTGGACCCCACGGAGGGCCAGGTCCTGGTGGGGGGATACGAGGTCCGCCGGATTCCCCTCGCCGCCCTCAGGCGGGCGGTGGGGGTGGCCCCTCAGGAGCCCTTCCTCTTCAGCGAAACCCTCCTGGACAACCTGGCCTTCGGGCTGGAAAGGCCTGACCGGGAGCGGGTGGAGTGGGCGGCGAAGCTGGCGGGCATCCACGAGGAGATCCTCTCCTTCCCTGGGGGCTATGGGACCGTGCTGGGGGAGCGGGGCATCACCCTCTCCGGCGGCCAGCGCCAGCGGGTGGCCCTGGCCCGGGCCCTGGCCAAGAGGCCCAAGGTCCTCATCCTGGATGACGCCCTAAGCGCCGTGGACACCGAGACCGAGGCCCGGATCCTCCAGGGCCTGAAGACGGTCCTCGGCCGCCAGACCACCTTCCTCATCTCCCACCGCACCGCCACCCTGCGCCACGCCGACTGGATCATCGTCTTGGATGGGGGGAGGATCGTGGAGGAGGGCACCCACGAGAGCCTCCTCGAGGCGGGCGGCCTCTACGCCGAGCTGGACCGCATCCAGCGTATGGAGCAAGAGGTGGAGGAATGATCCAGGAGGACGCCTACAGCAAGGCGTTTGACCGGGTTCTTTTCGCCCGAATTCTGGAGTACGTCAGGCCCTACCGCCTCCAGGTGGGGCTCGCCCTCTTCTTTCTCCTCCTCGCCACCCTCACCGCCGCCGCCACCCCCCTCTTCTTCAAGTGGGCCATTGACGGGGCCCTGGTGCCCAAGGAGGCCAAGCCCCTTTCCGAGCGCTTCGCCCTCCTTTTGGGGTTGAGCCTGGGCTTCCTCCTGGTGCGGGGGGTGAACTTCGCCGCCACCTACGCCGAGACCTACCTCATCCAGTGGGTGGGACAACGGGTCCTCTTTGACCTGAGGAGCGCCCTCTTCGCCAAGTTCATGCGCCTCCACCCGGGCTTTTACGACCGGAATCCCGTGGGCCGCCTCATGACCCGGATCACCTCCGACGTGGACGCCATCAACCAGTTCATCACCGGGGGGCTCGTGGGGGTCATCGCCGACCTCTTTACCCTCGTGGGCCTCCTCGCCTTCATGCTCTTCCTTAGCCCCAAGCTCACCCTGGTGGTCCTCCTGGTGGTCCCCATCCTCCTTTGGGTCACGGCCTGGGTGCGGAACGGTATGCGGGCCGCCTACCGGGAGATGCGCCTGAGGCTTGCCCGCCTTAACGCCGCCCTTCAGGAAAACCTCTCCGGGGTGGAGACCATCCAGCTCTTTGTGAAGGAGAAGGAGCGGGAGGAGCGGTTTGACCGCCTGAGCCAAGACCTCCTCCGGGCCTGGGTGGAGATCATCCGCTGGTTCGCCCTCTTCTTCCCTGTGGTGGGCTTTCTGGGGGACCTGGCGGTGGCGGGCCTCCTCTTCGTCGGTGGGGGAGAGGTGGTGCGGGGAGCCGCTTCCTTGGGCCTCCTGGTGGCCTTTGTGGACTACACCCGCCAGCTCTTCCAGCCTCTCCAGGACCTTTCGGACAAGTTCAACCTCTTCCAGGGGGCCATGGCCAGCGCCGAGCGCATCTTCGGCATCCTGGACGCGGAGGAGGAGCTCAAGGACCCTCCCCACCCCAAGCCCATCCGGCGCTTCCGGGGGGAGGTGGAGTTTAGGGACGTCTGGCTCGCCTACACCCCCAAGGGGGTGGAGCCCTCGGAGGGGGACTTTGTGCTCAAGGGGGTTTCCTTCCACATCCGCCCCGGGGAGAAGGTGGCCCTGGTGGGGGCCACGGGGGCGGGGAAGACCAGCGTGGTGAGCCTCATCGCCCGCTTCTACGACCCCCAGAGGGGCCAGGTCCTTCTAGACGGGGAGGACGTGCGGCGCTACCGCCAGGAGGAGCTCCGACGCCATATCGGCATCGTCCTCCAGGACCCCTTCCTCTTCTCCGGCACCGTCTTGGACAACCTCCGCCTCTTTGACCCCTCCATTCCCGAGGAGAGGGTGGTGGAGGTGGCCAGGTTTCTGGGGGTGCACGAGGCGATCCTGCGCCTACCCCAGGGCTACCACACCCTTCTTGGGGAACGGGGGGCGGGGCTTTCCACGGGGGAGAAGCAGCTTTTGGCCCTGGTGCGGGCCCTCCTCATGAGCCCTGAACTCCTCCTCATCCTGGACGAGGCCACGGCCAACGTGGACTCGGAGACGGAGGCCCGCCTGCAGGAGGCCCTCTACCGGGCCATGGAGGGGAGGACGGCCATCCTCATCGCCCACCGCCTCTCCACCATCCGCAGGGTGGACCGCATCCTGGTCTTCCGCAAGGGAAGGCTGGTGGAGGAGGGCACCCACGAGGCCCTCCTGGAAAAGGGGGGGTACTACGCCACCCTCTACCGCCTGCAGTATGCGGACTAGGCCATGACCTACCGCGAGGCCCTGGACTGGCTGTACGGGAAGAGGCGGCAGGGCCCCCGGGGGACGGAGCGGGTACGGGCGCTCCTCGCCCGCCTCGGCCACCCCGAGGGGGCCTTCCCGGCGGTGCACGTCCTCGGCACCAACGGCAAGGGGAGCGTGGTGGCCTACCTCGAGGCCGCCTTCCGTGCCCGGGGCCTCCTCTACGGGGCCTACACCAGCCCCCACCTCCTGGACTTTCGTGAGCGCATCCGCACCCACCTGGGCCTCATCCCCGAGGAGAGGGTGGTGGGCTTCGTGGAGTGGGCGAGGGGCGAGGCCTGGGAGGAGCCCCCGGGCTTCTTTGACCTCGCCACCGCCCTGGCCTTCCAGCACTTCCGGGAGGTGGGGGTGGCCCTGGCGGCGGTGGAGGCCGGGGTGGGAGGGGAGAAGGACGCCACCAACGCCCTTTCCCGGGTGGTCCTCACCGTCCTCACCCACGTGGGGGAGGACCACCTCGAGGCCTTGGGGGGGAGTCTGGAGGCCGTGGCCCGGGAGAAGGCGGGGGCCTTCCGGGAGGGGGTGCCCGTGGTCACGGGGGCCAAGGGGGTGGGCCTGGAGGTGGCGCGGCGGGTGGCGGAGGAACGGGGGGCGCCCCTTTTCGTCCTGGACCCCCAGGACCCCCTTTTCGCCCTCCCCGCCCCCCCCGCCCTGAGGGGGGCCTTCCAGGAGCAGAACGCCCGCCTGGCGGCGGCCGCCCTCCGCCTCCTAGGCCTTCCCGAGGAGGCCATCGCCCGGGGGCTCCGGGAAGCGGAAAACCCTGGCCGCCTGGAGCGTTTCCTCCTGGGGGGGGTAGAGGTCTACCTGGACGGGGCCCACAACCCCCCGGCAGCGGAGGCCCTCGCCCGGGAGTTTGCCGCCTACCACCTCGTTTTTGGCGCCTTCCCCCGGAAGGACGCGAAGGGGGTTCTAGCCCACCTGCTGCCCAAGGCGCAAAGCGTCCGCTACACCCGGGCTGGGGAAGGGGCCCTGGGGCGGGAGCTTGGGGAGCCGTTCTTTGAGGATCCCTGGGAAGCTCTCCTCGAGGCCGTGGCCAGGGCCCACGAGGACGGGCTACCCGTCCTCGCCACCGGGTCCCTCTACCTGGTGGGAGCCTTGAGGGGACGGCTTAGTCCCGGGCCTCCGCCAGGGTCCTCCCCGCAGGGTCGGTGAAGACGACCCGGCGCACCTTCTGGAGCTCCAGGACCACGTAGGGGCTGGTCAGGGCCTGGGTGACGATGGCCCCCGGCCTGGGGGCGGTGAGGGTGAGGACCACCCGGGCGGCGTCCCCGGCGTAGGTGACCCCGGCCACCTCGAGGCCGTACCCCCCTGTGGGTTTGAGGCCCCGGAAGAAGGCGGCCACGCTTCTGTTGCGGAAGTCCACGCTCGGGGCCGGGGGGCGGGGAAGGCGGTTTTGCACCACCAGGTTCCAGACCTCGGCGAAGCGGTTGGGGTCGTTGGCCAGGAAGGCCCTCGGGGCCTCCTCCTGGTAGGCGGCGTTTACCCCCCGGTCCAGGATGCGGAAGAGGGGCGCGGGCGGGGCCACGATCTCCACTCTAAGCCCGTACTGCACGGAAAGGGCGCCGACCCGGTAGGCCTCGGGGGCCGGGTCCAGGGCCAAAGGCTTCAGAACGGGCTCGGCCAGCTCAAAGAGCACCACCTGCCGCCCCCCCCGCCGGGCGAGGACCTCCCGCAGGAGGACCTGGGTCTCGGGGCCGGTGAAGGCGGAGAGGTCCGGGGTTTGGTAGCTGGCCGGCTGGACCAGGGTACGCCTTTCCCCCTCCCTCAGGCCTCCGGTGAGCCGCACCCAGCCCACCCCGTCGTAGAGCCAGCTGGAGCGCAAGGGGGCCTGGGCCCGCACCTCCAGGAGGCTTCCCGAAACCCCCCGCACCGCCTCGGCGGGAGGCCTCAGGGCCGGCCCCACCTCCCTGAGGAGGGGGTTGCCGTCCACCCAGAGGGCTTCGGGAACAGCCCAAAGGCTCTCCCCTCGAGGCCTTTCCAGCCTGAGGGTCTTCTCGGAGAGCCGCACCTCCCGGGGCTCCCCGTAGAAGTAGGCCCAGCGCTCCGTGGCCTCGGGGAAGAGGAGCTGGGCCTCGGCCACCCGGTAGCCCGTGCCCTGAAGCACCTCGCAGGCGGCGAGGAGGGGCAGGAGGAGAAGGGGAAGGCGCCACGCCTTCATGGCTCCATCATAGCCCTTGGGCCCCCCGGATCCTTAAGCTTCCCTTGAGCTCCCTAGGGGCTCCGGGGGTCTAGGGCGTCCCGCAGGCCGTCCCCCAGGAGGTTGAAGGCGAGCACGGTGAGGACGATGAAGAGCCCGGGGAAGATCATCGTCCAGGGGGCGTTCATGGCGTACCCCCCCTTGAAGCTGTCGGCGATCATGGCCCCCCACTCGGGGGCCGGGGGCTGGGCCCCGAGGCCGAGGAAGCCCAAGGCGGCGGCCTCGAGGGTGGCCGTCCCGATGGAGAGGGTGGCCTGGACCACGAGGGGGGGGAGGGTGCCGGGAAGGATGTGCTTGAAGAGGAGGCGGCCGTTGCCCGCGCCCAGGGCGATGGCCGCCTGCACGAAGTCCTGCTCCCGCAAGGAGAGGACCACGGCCCGGGCCAGGCGGATGTAGACCGGCACCTGCACGATGCCGATGGCCAGCATGGCGTTTTGCAGGCTGGGTCCCGAGACGGCCACGATGGCGATGGCGAGGAGCGTTCCGGGAAAGGCCAGGAGGAGGTCGGCCAGCCAGCCGATCAAAAGCTCCGTGCGCCCCCGGAAAAACCCCGCCAAGAGCCCCAGGAGGGTGCCGAGGGCCAGGCCGAAGGCCACCGAGACCACGCCCACCTGCAGGGAGATGCGGCTCCCGTGCAGCACCCGGGTGAAGATGTCCCGGCCCAGCTGGTCGGTGCCGAAGGGGTGGGCCCAGGAAGGGGGGGTCAGGCGGGAGAGGTAGTCCCGGTCCGTGGCCGGATCGTAGGGCTTGAGGAGGGGGATCAGGAGGGCGAGGAGCACGAGGCCCAGGGTGAGGACCAGCCCCACCTTGCCCGAGGGGGACTTCAGGAAGCGTCTTAAGGCTCTCCGAGTGGGGGTTTCCATGGCTCACCGGTACTGGATGCGGGGGTCCAGGAGGGCGTAGGAAAGGTCCACCAGGAGGTTGACCAGGACGAAGGCCGTGGCCACCACCAAGACCCCGGCCTGGACCACCGGGTAATCGCGGTTCAGGATGCCCTCGTAGATGTAGGAGCCGATGCCCGGCCAGGAGAAGATGGTCTCCGTCAGGATGGCCCCGCCGAGGAGGGTGCCGAACTGGAGGCCCACGATGGTCACCACCGGCAGAAGGGCGTTTTTTAGGGCGTGCTTGAGGATCACCTGGCGTTCGGAGAGGCCCTTGGCCCGGGCGGTGCGCACGTAGTCCTGGGAGAGGACCTCCAGCATGGCGCTTCGGGTGATGCGGGTCAGGATGGCCAAGGGGATGGTGCCCAGGGTGAGGGCGGGGAGGAGGAGGTGCCGGAGGGCGTCCAGCACCACCTGGGGCTTGAGGGAAAGCAGCCCGTCCAGGACCAAGAAGCCGGTGATGGGGCGGAAGTCCAGGGCCAGGTCGGTGGAAAGCCTTCCTCCGGTGGGGAGCCAGTGGAGGTTCACCGCGAAGAGGTAGACCAGGAGGAGGCCCAGCCAGAAGACGGGGATGGAGACCCCAAGGAGGGAGAGGCTCATGGAGAGGGTGTCCAGGAGGCTGTTCCTGCGCACCGCTGCCAGGATGCCCATGGGGATGCCCAGGGCCACCGCCACCAGGGTGGCGCTCAGGGCCAGCTCAAAGGTGGCGGGCCAACGGCGCTTCAGCTCCTCGGCCACGGGGATGGTGGAGACGGCGCTCACCCCGAGGTCCCCGGTGAGCACGTTCCTGAGGAAGGCGAGGTACTGCACGTGGAGGGGGCGGTTTAGCCCAAGCTTTTCCCGTAGCGCCTCGAGCTGTTCCGGGCTGCCCCGCTCCCCCAGGATGGCCTGGGCGGGGTCCCCGGGGATGAGCTTGAGAAAAAGAAAGACCAGGAGGCTGATCCCGAAGAGGACCGGGACCAGCCCTAAAAGCCGCCTCAAAACATAACTTCCCATGTTTCCGCAAGAAGCCCGGACCCCCCCGAGGGGGGTCCGGGGTAAAGGGGCCTAGCGCTTCTCCACCGCCTCAAAGGACTCGGAGCCCAGAGGGCTCGGGGTCCAGCCGGTCACGTTCCTCCGCTTGGCAAGGAGGGGCTGGGAGTGGACGATGGGGATGCGGAGGGCCAGGTTGAAGGTGAGCTCGTCGGCCTGCTGGTAAAGCCGCTTGCGCTCCTCGAGGCCCGGGGTGGTGGCCGCCTTGGTGAGGAGGTCGCCGAGCTCCTTCACGCAGAGGGGCTTGCCTGCGCTGTCAAAGAGGTCGGCGATGGGGCAGGCGAAGTGGGGATCGTAGAAGTTCTGCGGGTCGCCGTAGTCCCCGGTCCAGCCCAGCATGTAGGCCTGGAAGCCGGGGGCCTTCTTGCGGTCGGCCAGGTAGCTGGCCCAGTCCTTGGTCTGGAGCTTCACCCGGATGCCGAGGGCGGAGAGGTCTGCGGCCATGGCCTCGGCGATCTCCTTGGGGGTGGGGAAGTAGGGCCGGGAGACGGGCATGTACCAGAGCTCCAGGTCAAACCCGTTCGGGTACCCCGCCTCCGCCAGGAGGGCTTTGGCCTTCTGGGGGTTGTACTCGTAGTCCGTCACCTTGGGCGACTGGAAGGCCCTCATGGAAGGGGGGGTGAAGTGCCCGTCCGTTAGCCCCAGCTTCCCCCAGAAGCCCTGGACGATGGCCTTCTTGTTGATGGCCATGGCGATGGCCTGGCGCACCCTGGGGTCGGAGAAGGGCTTGTAGGCGGGGTTCAGGGCCAGGTAGCCCACGTTGAACGAGGGGCGGAAGACGGCCTGGAGGTTCGGGTCGGCCTCGAGGTCCTTGAGGTTGGCGGGGGGGATGTCGGTGGTGAAGTCAATCGTCCCGGCCTTGAGGGCCGCCAGGCGGGCGGCGGGGTCCTTGATGACCTTGATGACCACCCGGTCCATCTTGGGGAGGCCCTTGCGCCAGTAATTGGGGTTCCTCTCCAAGACGATCTGCTCCCCGGGCCGCCACTCCACGAGGCGGAAGGGCCCGGTGCCCACGGCGCTTCCCGTGGGGGAACCATACTTCGCCCCGTCCTTGCGGATGGCGGAGGGGCTCGCGATGCCGAAGTAGCCCGAGCCGATGGCGGCGGGGAAGGCGGGGAAGGGCTGGGTGAGGACGAAGCGCACCGTGTACTTGTCCACCACCTGGACCTCCTTCAGGAGGGAACCGGGGTCGCCCTTGAAACCGCCGAAGAGCTCGGGCCAGATCTCGTAGCGGGCGGCGGCGTCAATCCGCGTGGGGTTCTTGGGGTCCCACCACCGCTCCACGTTGAACTTCACCGCCTCGGCGGTGAGCTCGGTGCCGTCCTGGAACCGTACCCCCTGGCGCAGGCGGAAGGTCCAGACCTTGCCGTCTTGGCTGCTGAACCAGCTGGTGGCCAGGCCCGCCGTGACCTCGGTGCTCCCCGGCTTGAAGTCCACCAAGGTGTCGTAGATCTGCCGCTGGACGTAGATGGAGATGCCGTCCGTGATGTTGCCGGGCTCGAGGCTCACCGGCTCCCCGTTGGCCCCGAAGACCAGGGTCTTCTGGGCCAGGCCCAGGCCAAGCGCTACCAAAAGTCCGAGGAGAGCTTTTTTCATACCGCTCCTTTCCGGGGCACGCCCCTTAGGCTACGCCTGAAGTATAAGGCGCCCCCTTCCGGGGGCGCAAGCGCAGGTAGGGCCTAGCCTTCCCCCAGGTAGGCCTTCTGCACCTCGGGGTTCTGGGCCAGCTCCCCGGCGGGCCCAAAGAGGGTGATCTCCCCCGTGGCGAGGACGTAGCCCCGGTGGGCGATCTGGAGGGCCAAGCGGGCGTTTTGCTCCACGAGGAGGATGGTCTTCCCCTCCCGGTTCAGCTGCTGGATGGTTTCAAAGATGAAGTCCACCAGCACCGGGGCCAGGCCCATGGAGGGTTCGTCCATGAGGAGGATGCGGGGGTTTTGCATGAGGGCCCGGCCGATGGCCAGCATCTGCTGCTCCCCGCCGGAGAGGGTTCCCCCTTTTTGGTGGCGGCGCTCGTGAAGGCGGGGAAAGAGGGCGAAGACCTGGTCCTTGCGCGCCTCCACCACCTTGCGGTCCTTTTCCAGGTAGGCCCCGATCTCCAGGTTTTCCTCCACGGTGAGCCGGGGGAAGATCTTCCGCCCCTCGGGCACGTGCCCCACCCCCAGGGCCACGATCTCATGGGGGGGGAGGCGGTGGATGGGCCTCCCCTGGAAGCGCACCTCCCCCTGCCGGGGCTTCACTAGGCCGCTGATGGTGCGCAGGGTGGTGGTTTTGCCTGCCCCGTTGGAGCCGATCAGGGTCACGATCTCCCCCTCCTCTACCCGGAGGGAGATCCCCTTCAGGGCGTGGATGTGTCCGTAGTAGGTGTGGACGTCCACGAGCTCCAAGAGGCTCATGCCGCACCCCCCGCGGCCCCCTTGCCCAGGTAGGCCTCGATGACCCTGGGGTTCCAGCGCACCTCCTCGGGGGGGCCCTCGGCGATCTTGGCCCCGTACTCCAGGACGGCGATGCGGTCGGAGATACGCATGACCAGGCGCATGTCGTGCTCAATGAGGATCACGGTGATGCCGAGCTCCTCCCGGAGCCTCTGGATGAAGGCCTGGAGGTCCTCCGTCTCCCTAGGGTTCATGCCCGCCGCGGGCTCGTCCAGGAGGAGGAGCCTTGGCCTCAGGGCCAGGGCCCGAGCGATCTCCAGCTTGCGCTGCTCCCCGTAGGGCAGGTTCCGCGCCAGCTCGTCCTTCCGGTGGAGGAGGCCCACGTAGTCCAGAAGCCTTTCCGCCTCCTCCTTGGCCCGCCTTTCCGCCCTTTGCGCCAGGGGGGTGCGGAAGAGGGCGTGGAAGTAGGGGACATGGATGTGAATATGCATCCCCACCAGGAGGTTCTCCAAGACGGTCATGGCCCCGAAGAGGCGGATGTTCTGGAAGGTGCGCCCCACCCCTTCCTTGGCCACCCGGTCGGGAGAAAAGCCCGTCACGTCCTTGCCGAAGAGCAGGATCCTCCCCTCATCGGGGGTGTAGATGCCCGTGAGCAGGTTGAAGAAGGTGGTCTTGCCCGCTCCGTTGGGGCCGATGACGGAAAAGATCTCCCCCTGGTTCACCTCCAGGCTCACGTTGTTCACGGCCACCAGGCCGCCGAAGCGCTTGGTGGCGTTTTGGACCTCGAGGGCCTTCATGCTTCCTCCATCTCCGCCCGGTGGCGCTTCTCGGGGATGAGCCCCTCCGGGCGGTAGATCATCATGAGCACCAGGATGATCCCCAGGACCAGCCGCTCGTACTTGGCCGGGTCCACCTGGTTGGGGATCTGGGGCAGGCTGGTGCGCACGAACTCGCTGAAGGTCTTCAGGATGTCCAGGTTCAGGATGGAAAGCGCTGCGGCCCCCAGGATGGCCCCGGGGATGGAGCCCATGCCGCCCAGGATGACCATGGCCAGGATGTTGATGGAGGCGAGGAGGGTGAAGGACTCGGGGGAGACGAAGGTGCGCTGGGCGGCGAAGATGACCCCCATCACCCCGGAGAAGGCCGCCCCGGTCATGAAGGCCAGGAGCTTGGTGGGCAGGAGGGGGATGCCCATGGACCGGGCGGCGATCTCGTCCTCCCGGATGGCCACCCAGGCCCTGCCGAACCGGGAGTTGGCCAGGTTCACGTTCACCAGGATCACCAGGCCGATCATGAGGAGGACGAGGAGGTAGAAGAAGAGCTGGTAGTCCGTGGTCTGGTCCAGGCGCACCCCCAGGCCGGCCATGAGGTGGCGGAACCAGTCAATGGGAGGGCGCTGGACAGGGGTGATGCCCTGGGGCCCGTTGGTGAAGTTGATGGGGTGGTCCAGGTTGTTGGCCAGGATGCGCACCACCTCCCCCAGGCCCAGGGTGACGATGGCCAGGTAGTCCCCCCGGAGGCGGAGGGCGGGTAGGCCGATGAGGAGGCCGGTGAGGGCGGTGGTGACGATGGCGATCCCCATGAAGAGGTACATGTACTCCCCAGGCAGGGGGAAGCTGCCCTGCAGGAAGTTCTTGGCCTGCTCCGAGCCGAAGATGGCCCAGGTGTAGGCCCCCACGGCGAAGAAGGCGGCGTAGCCCAGGTCCAGAAGCCCCGCCATGCCCACCACCACGTTGAGGCCCAGGGCCATGGCCGCGTAGATGCCGATCTGGATCCCCAGCTCAAAGACGAAGGTGTTGGCGAACCCCGCCAGGGGGACCGAGAGGAGGAGGATGGCCGCCCCCAGGAGGAGGCGGAGCCAAAGGGGCAGGCGCAGGGTGGTGAGGGCCACGAGAATCCCCACCAGACCAATGAGGCCCAGGGTGTTCCCGGAGAGCTTCAGCCCCAGGGTGAAGCCCAGGGTGAGGAGGGCCAGGTTCAGCCCCCTAAGGCCCTGGGGGAGCCGGGCGAAGGCGGCGAAGGCCAGGGCGGCGAAGCCTAAAAAGGCGGAGAGGGCCCCGGGGAGGAGCCAGGACAAAAGAAGAAAGGCCAGGCTGAGGAGGAAGCTGATTAGGGTCATACCTTCTCCCTCACGATCTGGCCGAGGAGGCCCTGGGGCCGGAACAGGAGGATGAGGATGAGGATGAGGAAGGCCACCACGTCCTTGTACTCGGTGCCGAAGTTGCCGTTGGTCAGGATAGGGAGGTAGGTGCCGAAGAAGTTCTCCAGCTGGCCCAGCACCAGCCCCCCCAGCATGGCCCCGGGGATGTTGCCGATGCCGCCCAGCACCGCCGCGGTGAAGGCCTTGATGCCGGGGAGGAAGCCCACGTAGGGGCTCACCGTGGTGTACTGGAGGGCGAAGAGCACCCCGGCCACCCCGCCCAGGGAGCCCCCGATAAGGAAGGTGCGGGAGATGATCCGGTCGGGGTCAATCCCCATGAGGCTTGCGGTCTGCAGGTCCTGGGCCACGGCCCGGATGGCCACCCCAAGCTTGGTGCGGTTCACCAGGTAGGTGAGGCCCACGAGCATCAGGATGGACACCCCGATGAGGATGAGGCTCTTGGTCTGGATGAAGACGCTGCCCCCAAACAGGCTGAAGGAGCTCTCCAGGCCCTCCACGGTGCGCATGCGCAGGAAGAACTCGTTGTGCCAGAGCCCCTCAATGAGGCGTACCAGGTCCTGGAGGATGAAGGACACCCCGATGGCGGTGATCAGGGGGACCAGGCGGTTGGTGGTGCCCCGCTTCCTCAAGGGACGGTAGGCGAAGCGCTCCACCAGGATGGCGGTGAGGCCGGCGATGACCCCCCCCAGGACCAGGGCCAAAAGGAGGAGGAGAAAGCCGTTGCCCACAGAGGGGGCCAGGTACCGGAAGACCTCCACCCCCACCACGGCCCCGATCATGAAGATCTCCGAGTGAGCGAAGTTGATGAGCTCCAAAACCCCGTACACCATGGTGTACCCCAGGGCCACCATGGCGTAGACGAAGCCCAGGACGAAGCCGTCAAAGATGACCTGGGGCAAGAGGGTTAGGATCTGCTCTAGCAAGACGCCTCCTTTCTCCGGGCCGAGGGGGTGGCCGGAAGGCCACCCCCTCCAGGCGTCCCCCTCAGTTTACTTGGCGCCGGGGGCCGCCATCTCAATGACGCGGATCAGCTTGTTGTCTGCCCAGTTGCCGGTGGAGGCCACCTGCATGACGAAGTACTTGGCCTTCTTGTTGTCGCCCTTGTCGTCAAACTCAATGGCGCCGGTGAGCCCCTCCATCTTGACCTTCCGCACCTCCTGGGCCACCTGCTCCCGGGTGGGCTTCTTGCCGCCGGCGGCCTTGATGGCGTTCTCCAGGGCGGTGAGGATCACGTTGGCCGAGTCGTAGGCGTAGATGCCGAAGCCCTCCATGTCCTTACCGTACTTTTGCTTAAACTTCTGGGCCACGGCCTTGGCCTTGGGGAAGGCGGAGACGGGGCCGGCCACCGTGGTGTAGAAGGTCCCGGCGGCGTTGTCCTTACCCGCCAAGCGGACAAACTCGCTGGAGTCCAGGCCGTCCCCGCCCATGAGCCGGATCCTCACGCCCCGTTCGCGGAGCTGCTTGACGAAGGGGCCGATCTGGCTGTAGATGCCCCCGAAGTAGATGAGCTGAGGCACGGGCCTGGCCCCGCGGATCTGGTTGATGATGGGCACGAAGTTGGACTGCTCCTCGGTGCCCACGAAGGCCACCGCCTTGCCGCCCAGGGCCTCAAAGCGCTTCTTGAACTCCTCCGCCAAGCCCTGGCCGTAGGCGGTCTTGTCGTGGATGACGAAGACGTTCCTCACCTTGAGGTTGTTGAAGGCGTACTCTGCCCCCACGGGTCCCTGCACGTCGTCCCGCCCGCAGATGCGGTTCACGTTGGGCAGCCTGCGGTCCGTGACCCGGGGGTTGGTGTTGGCGGGGGAGACCATGACCAGCCCCACCCGGGCGTAGACCTCGCTGGAGGGGATGGCCACCCCGGAGTTCAGGTGGCCCACCACCCCCAGGATGTCCGGATCGTTGATGATGCGGTTGGCGTTGGCCACGCCCACGTCGGGGTTGGCCTGGTCGTCGTAGGGTACCAGGACCAGGTCAAAGCCCAGGGCCTTGAACCGGGCCTTGGCCTCCTCCACCGCCAGCTCCGCCCCGAGCTTGATCTGCTCCCCCAGGGCGGCCTGAGGGCCCGAGAGCGGCGACTGGGTGGCGATCTTGATGACGTTGGCCTGGCCCAAGGCCATACCTAAGGCGGCCGCACCTGCTACCAGAAGCCCGACTTTCCTCATACGCACCTCCTGTAAGAGCACGCGTTCGCGTTGCGGCCCCATTCTAAGGGGGGGGTAGGTGGGTTTGTCAATGCCCCGCTGGAAGTTTATGCCTGACCCATGGGTCAACCCCTGCCCCTTCAGGGGGCGGGGGTGAATATACCCGGGGCTAGTATGTGGCCAGATACCGGTCTAGCTCCCACTGGTGGACCGTGACCCGGTAGTCGTCCCACTCCATCTGCTTGGCCTGGACAAAGTGCTCGTAAACGTGCTCTCCCAGGGCCTCCCGCACCACGGCGTCCTTCTCCAGGGCCTCGAGGGCCTCGCGGAGGGTTCCGGGGAGCTCACGGATCTTGTGCCGGCGCCGTTCCCTTACGGTCATGCGGTAGATGTTGCGCTGGATGGGAGGAGGAGGGAGGAGCTTGCGCTCAATGCCGTCCAGCCCCGCAGCGGCCATGACCGCCAGGGCCAGATAGGGGTTAGAGGAGGGGTCGGGCATCCTGAGCTCCGCCCGGGTGCCCACGCCCCGCCGGGCGGGGATGCGGATCATGGCGGAGCGGTTGGAGGCGGACCAGGCGATGTTGGTGGGGGCCTCGTACCCCGGGGTAAGGCGCTTGTAGGAGTTCACCAGGGGGTTGGTGATGGCCACCATCCCGGCGGCGTGCTCCAGAAGCCCGGCGATGAAGTGGAGGGCGGTCCGGGAGAGCTGGTACTCGGCCTTGGGGTCAAAGAAGGCGTTCTCCCCGTTTTTGAAGAGGGAGAGGTGGGTGTGCATGCCGCTGCCGTTGATGCCCCGGATGGGCTTGGGCAGGAAGGTGGCGTGGAGGCCGTGGTTGAGGGCAATCCGCTTCACCACCCACTTGAAGGTGGCGATGTTGTCGGCGGTGGTGAGGGCGTCGGCGTACTTGAAGTCAATCTCGTGCTGGCCCGGGGCCACCTCGTGGTGGGCGGCCTCGATCTCAAAGCCCATGGCCACCAGGACGTTCACCATGTCCCGCCGGGCCTCCTCCCCCTTGTCTATGGGGGCCAGGTCAAAGTAGCCCGCCTTGTCGTGGGTCTCGGTGGTGGGGAGGCCCTCCGGGGTCCTTAGGAAGAGGAAGAACTCGGGCTCGGGGCCGGCGTACATGTTGTCAAACCCGAGCTTCTTGAGCCGCTCTATCTGCCGCTTGAGGACGTAGCGGGGGTCCCCCTCAAAGGGGCGGCCGTCAGGGTAGGCCACGTCGCATATGAGCCGGGCTACCCGGCCCCGCCCCGGCTCCTCCAGGGCCTCGGGGAGGATGACGAAGGTGTTGTAGTCCGGCCTCAGGAGCATGTCCGACTCCTCAATGCGGGTGAAGCCCTCAATGGAGGAGCCGTCAAACATGATCTCCCCGTCCAGGGCCTTCTCAAACTGGGACTCGGGGACCTCCACGTTCTTGACCACGCCCAGGATGTCCGTGATCTGGAGCCTGAGGAAACGCACCTTTTCCGACTTGAGCACCTTGAGGATCTCCGCCTTGGTCTGCGCCATCTCCCTGACCTCCTGTACCGACTTTTTCGCACACAAGGACAAAGGTAGCCGGCCCTTTGTCGCGAATAGCCTACCTCATCCCCGAGTTTTAGTCAAGTTTTTGCTCTCACGTGCAAAGCAACTTGCACGGCCGTACCGAAGAATGAGTCCGGCCCGAAGTGCTTGTCTTGATGTCACGATTTGGTTTTACGCTCAGCGGCAATAGCTGTATCTCAGTAGCTTTTATCCTGGGTATAAGCTGCAAGTCGTACGCAATAAAGCGAACAGTTGTGCAAGAGTAGCTTGACATGTTGCCGAACCTAGCGTATAACTACGGGCGGGGGGTGGTGAGAATGTTCCAAAACCCCAGAGAGGCGCTGGCCTACATTCGGGAAAAGGGCGTGGAGTTCGTGGACCTCCGCTTCACCGACCTGCCGGGAAGGTGGCAGCACTTCACCCTGCCCGCGCGGGCGGTGGACGAGGACCTCTTTACCCAGGGGGCGGGGTTTGACGGCTCCTCCATCCGCGGCTTTCAGGAGATCCACGAGTCCGACATGCTCCTCTTCCCCGATCCCACCACGGCCTTCCTGGATCCCTTTGCGAGCCGCCCCACCTTGGTCTTCGTGGCCGACGTCTACGACCCCATCACCAAGGCCGCCTACAGCCGCGATCCCCGGGGGGTTGCCAAGCGGGCCGAGGCCTACCTCAAGGCGACGGGCATCGCCGACGTGAGCTACTGGGGGCCGGAGATTGAGTTCTTCATCTTTGACAAGGTGGCCTTCACCGTGGACCCCTACGATGCTGGCTTCCGCGTCTACTCCGTGGAGGCCCTGGCCAACGGGAACGGCAGGGAGGGAGGGGATGGGCTTTGGATTCGGCCCAAGGAGGGCTACTTCCCCGCCCCGCCCGTGGACAAGTACCAGGAGCTTCGCAACCAGATGGCCAAGAACCTCGAGGCCGTGGGGATTGAGGTGGAGGTGCACCACCACGAGGTGGCCACCGCCGGCCAGGCGGAGATTGACATGCGCTTTGACCGCCTCACCCGCATGGCCGATAAGGTCATGCTCTACAAGTACGTGGTCCGGAGCACGGCCTACCAGGCGGGGAAGACGGCCACCTTTATGCCCAAGCCCATCTACGGGGACAACGGCAGCGGCATGCACACCCACCAGTCCCTCTGGAAGAACGGCACCCCCCTCTTCTACGACGAGAAGGGCTATGCCGAACTCTCCCGCCTGGCCCTGCACTACGTGGCCGGGCTGCTGGCCCACGGGCCGGCCCTGGCGGCCCTGACCAACCCCACGGTCAACTCCTACCGCCGGCTGGTTCCCGGATACGAGGCTCCGGTGAACCTGATCCTCTCCAAGCGCAACCGCTCCGCCGTGGTCCGGGTGCCCATGTACCAGGTGGGGCCGGAGGCGGCCAAGGCCAAGCGGATTGAGTACCGGGCCCCCGACCCCTCCGCTAACCCCTACCTGGCCTTCGCCGCCATGCTCATGGCGGGGCTGGACGGAATTGAGCGGGGCCTCGAGCCTCCTAAGCCCGTGGACAAGAACCTCTACGCCCTGCCCGCCCGCGAGGCCCGCCGCATCCGCCACCTCCCCAAGACCCTGGACGAGGCCCTGGACGCCCTGGAGCGGGACCACGCCTTCCTCCTCAAGGGCGGGGTCTTCACCGAGGACCTCCTGGAGGAGTGGATCCGCCTCAAGCGGGAGGAGGCGGCCCAGGTGCGCCTAAGGCCCTCCCCCATGGAGTACTACCTGTACTACGACCTTTAGCCCCCGGCCTGACCTTCCCCTGACCGGGGCCTTGGTATAGTGGGGCCGTATGCACAGGCGCACCCTTCTCAAGGCAGGCGCGGGGGTCTTGGGCCTTTCCGCCCTAGGCCGGGCCCAGGGGGCGTTTCCCCTTACCCTGGTCCACACCAACGACACCCATGCCCACCTGGAGCCCGTGGAACTCACCCTCTCCGGGAAGAAAACCCCGGTGGGTGGGGTGGCCCGCAGGATCGCCCTCTTTGACCGGCTTAGGGCTCTGAGGCGGAACCTCCTCTTCCTGGACGCGGGGGACGTCTTCCAGGGCACCCTCTACTTCAACCAGTACCGGGGCCTGGCGGACCGCTACTTCATGCACCGGGCCCTCTACCGGGTCATGGCCCTGGGGAACCATGAGTTTGACCTGGGCCCCGGCCCCTTGGCGGACTTCCTCCAGGGGGCGAGGTTCAAGGTGGTCTCCGCCAACGTGGACGCAAGCCGCGAGCCCCGCCTCAAGGGCCTCTTCGCCCCCTACGCCGTGGTGCAGGTGGGCGGGGAGAGGGTTGGGGTCATCGGCCTCACCACCCCGGACACCCGGGAGATCGCCAACCCCGGGCCCACCGTGGCCTTCCTGGACCCTTATGAAAGCGCCCAGAAGGCGGTCTACGAGCTCCTGAAGCGAGGGGTCAACAAGATCGTGGTCCTCTCCCACTTGGGCTACGCGGAGGACCTGAAGCTCGCCCGGCGGCTCGTGGGGGCCCAGGTGATCGTGGGGGGCCACTCCCACACCCTTTTGGGGAGCTTCCCCCACAAGGAGCTCAGCCCCATGGGGCCCTACCCCACGGTGGTCAAGAACCCCGAGGGCAAGGACGTCCTGGTGGTCCAGGCCTGGGAGTGGGGGAAGGTGGTGGGGCTTTTGGAGGTCACCTTCGGGGCCAAGGGGGAGCTCCTTGCCTACAAGGGGGAGGCCCTCCTCATGACCCCGGAGGCGGCCCCCGAGGACTTCTTCGCCAAGGAGGCCCTCCTGGCCTACGCCCAGCCGGTGATGGCCCTCATGGGGCAGGTCATCGCCGAGGCCCGGGTGGACCTGGTGGGGGAGAGGGCCGTGGTGCGGAGGCGGGAGAGCAACCTGGGGAACCTCATCGCCGATGGGATGCTCTGGAAGACCAAGAACGCCGGGACCCAGATCGCCCTGCAAAACGGCGGCGGCATCCGGGCCTCCATCCCCAAGGGCCCCATCACCGTGGGCAAGGTGTACGAGGTCTTGCCCTTCGGGAACACCCTGGTGGTCATGGACCTCAAGGGGAAGGAGATCAAGGCCGCCTTGGAGAACGGGGTCTCCCAGTGGGAAGGTCAGGCGGGCCGCTTCCTGCAGGTTTCGGGCCTCCGCTACGCCTTTGACCTCGCCCGGCCCACGGGGAGCCGGGTGGTGCGGGTGGAGGTGAAGACCGAGCGGGGCTACGCGCCCCTGGACCTCGAGGGCACCTACCGCGTGGTGGTGAATAGCTTCATCGCCAATGGGGGCGACGGCTTCGCCGTCCTCAAGGAGGCCCAAGGCTACCGGGTGGACACGGGCTTCTCCGACGCCGAGAGCTTCATGGACTACCTGAAGGAACTCAAGGTGGTGGAGGCGGGCCTGGAAGGACGGATTGAGGTCCTAAACGCGCCCAAGGGAGAAAGGCCCGCCTACTTTGCCTACCGGGTGCCGGTCCTGGTGGGGGTGTAACCACCCCATGCCAGCCCAAGTCGGCAGGCGGCCCCAGGCAAAGTAAAAGATCCCCAGGGGATACCCCCTGGGGATTTCCCCATGCCCTTAACGCGCCGGGGCGAGGACGAGGACCGGGTCCCCCACCCGCACCCGGCCGCCCTGAAGAACCCGGGCGTAGACCCCCCGCCCGCCGTAGAGGAGCTTGGGCAGCCTCAGATCCAACCGGGAAAGGCTCTGGCACACCGTACACACCTGGGTAAGCTCCAAAAGGGCCTCTCCCACCCGAAGCCTGGCCCCGGGAGGTAGGGCGTGCGGGTCCAGGTCCAGGAGGAGGTTTTCCCCCAGCGCCCCGTAGGGAAGGGAAAGGCCTGCTCCCTTCGCCTTCTCGTAGGCGGGAAGCCCCGCCACCAGGAGGGCGCGGTCAGGGTCTTTTCCGGCGTGCCGGTCCCCTAGGGCCCCAAAGCCCGCTAAAAGCTCCAAAGCCTCCACCTGAGGCTTGGGGAGGCCATGGCCCTTCCCCAGGTGGAGGGAGACCACCCGGCTCATTCCTTGCGGGTCTCGGGGGTGTAGTGGGCCTGGAGGTAGGCGAGGATCTTCTCCGCCACGTCCGGGGGGATGAACTTCTCGCCCCCGTACGTCTTCAGCATCTTGGTCACGGTGGGCTTCCAGTCCGCCAGGGGGGGCTGCATGGTGATGTAGGTGACGCTGTGGCAGATGGCGCAGTAACTCATCACCAGCTCCTTGCCCTCCCCGTCGGCCAGCTCAGAGGTGTAGAGGGGATAGGCCCCCACCCGGTAGACCGTGCCCTCCCCCGGCTTCGCCGGGGCGGGCTGGAGAATGAGGCCCAAGGGCCCCTGGGCGTAGTTGCCCTCCACCACGCCCGGTACCTCGGCCAAGACAAACCCGAGCAGTCCGAGCCCCACGGGGATAAGCCAGCGCTTCTTCATCCCGCCCTCCTACTTGGCCGCCAGGACCACGACTTCCTGGCGCTCAATCTTGTTCCAAAGGTAGCCGCCGGGGTTCCAGACGCCGCTGTCCGGCTGGACGTTGCCCTTTTCGTCCGTGGCCCGCACCGCCAGGACGTAGGTACCCGGGCGCTCGGGCCGCCAGGTGAACTCGTAGGTGCGGAAGGAGTAAGGGCCGTAGTCGGCGCCCAGGGTGGCCCGACGCCACGTCTGGCCGCCATCGGTGGAGACCTCTACCCTCACCACCCGGCCGTAGCCGCTGAAGGCGATGCCCCGGATCTTGGCCGGAAGCCCCGCGATCAGGGGGTAGGAGCCGTCAGGGTCAATGATGAAGGAGCGGACCGGCATGTTGACCTTGCCGATGGGCACGGTCTTGACCCGGCCCGCCGCCACGTCCTCGGGGGTGGTGGAGCCGTTGGGGGTGTCGGGGATCCGGTAGGCGGAGGCCATCCAAAAGTTTTTGTCCTCCTCGGTGAGGGCCCGGATCCAGGTCACGTGCTTGAGCCAGTAGGTGGCGAACTTCCCGGGCACCACGAGGCGGAGGGGGAACCCGTTGAGCATGGGCAGGGGCTCCCCGTTCATGAGGTAGGCCAGGATGGTTTCCCCTATGACCGGGTCGTTCAGGTCCAGGGACTTCAGGAAGCGGCCCGAGCCCAGGTTCTCCGGTCCCTTGCCCCGCTCCAGCCCCTCAAACTGGATCTGGACTGTGCCGGGCTTCACCCCGGCGTAGTCCAGGAGGTCTTTGAGCCGTACCCCGGTCCAGAGGGCGTTGCCCATGGCCCCGTTGCCCCACTGCCCCCCCGTGACCCTGGGCTGGAAGCGGCTCCGGGAGTTGCCCGAGCACTGGTTCACGGCGGCGATGGAAACGGGCTTGAACCTGCGGATGAGCTCCTCCAGCGAAAGCTCCACAGGCCGCTCAAAGTTTCCCTCCAGCTTTAGGCGCCACTTGGAAAGGTCAATCTCGTTGGGGATCTCGTCCAGGTGATAGCGTACGTAGAAGGCCTCGTTGGGGGTGAAGACGGTGCGGAAGTAGTGGCGGGGGGTTTCCAGCTGGATGGGGCGGTCGGTCATGCGCAAAAGGGGGAGCTTCTGGGGATAGACCGTGTAGGGATGGACCCCGTTCCAATAAGGATTGGCTTTAGGCCCGGTGAAGCTCGGCAAGGCCTCTTCCGCCTGGGCCGCGGTCTGGGCCAGGGCCGGTCGGGCGGCCAGGGCCAGCCCCCCAGCCCCAAGGAGTTTCAAGAGCCGCCTGCGGTCCACCTGTTTCATGCTTGCCTCCTTTAGGCAAAATTACCTTACCAGCCCTCGGTTTCCGGTGTCAAGGGCGGACTTAACGTAGAGGCCGCGGGGCTTTGGCGTATAGCCCTGGGTGGGGAAAGCGGAGTATCCGAAGGCCCTTTGGGGCACGGCCCCGCCTAACGGGCCTTCTCCCTCGCGGCCCCCTCAGGGGCGGGCTGGTCCAGCCGCCACTTGCGCCAAAGCCCGGCGAGGAGGATGGTGAAGGGCACAGCCAGGAAGATGCCCAAAAGGCCGAAGAGCTTGCCGAAGGCGAAGATGGCGAGGAGGACCAAGGCGGGGTGGAAGCCCACCGTCTTGCCATAGATGAGGGGGATGAGCACCTTGCCCTCCAGGAGGGCCACCCCCGCGTAGCCCAGGACCACCAGGAGGGCCAGGAGGGGCCCTTGGGAGGAGAGGGCCACCAGGGTGGCGATGAGGGCGATGGTGATCCCCCCCACGAAGGGGATCACCTCCAGCACCCCTCCCAGGGCCCCGAGGGCAAAGGGGGCGGGTACACCGATGAGGGCGAGCCATCCCCCGAAGAGGAGGGCGAAGGAGAGGGCGATGAGGAACTGGGCCCGGGCCCAGTAGCCCATGCGCCGCCAGGTTTCCTCCAAGGCCTCCGCCCAGCCCCGCCCTGGGAGGTAGGGAGCGAAGCGGGCCACCAGGTGGGGCTCGAGGCTGATCATCACCGCCAGGACCAGGGCCAGGACGAACTCCGAGACCACCCCCGCAGCCTTGACCAGGAGGCCACCCGCCACCCGCGCCGAGGAGGCCAGGGCCCCCGTGAGCTCAGGGAGGGTGAGGCCGGTGGTGGCGAGGAGGCGCTCCAGGTAGGCGGGGAGGAGCTGGGAAAGGTTCTTAAACTGGGCGGAGAGAAGGGGAAAGGCGGCGTAGAAGCCCAGGGCGAAGACGGACAGGACGAGGGCGTAGGCCAAGAACACGGCCGTGGGCCGGGGGAAGCGGCGGCCAAGCCCCCCCGGGCCCCGCTCAAAGAACCCTACCAAGGGGTCCAGGGCCGCGGCCAGGGTGAAGGCGAAGAACACCCAAAGGAGAAGGGGGTAGAGCTTCACCAAGGCCCAGAGGCCAAGGAGGAAGAGCCCCGCCTGGAGGAAGAAGCGGTTCACGCTTTCCATTATGCCCCCGTTAGGATAAGGGGGATGCTGAAGGGCGAAGGCCCGGGCCCCCTGCCCCCCCTCCTGCAACAGTACGTGGAGCTCAGGGACCGCTACCCCGAGTACCTCCTCCTCTTCCAGGTGGGGGACTTTTACGAGTGCTTCGGGGAGGATGCGGAAAGGCTCGCCCGCGCCCTTGGCCTCGTTCTCACCCACAAGACCAGCAAGGACTTCACCACCCCCATGGCGGGGATCCCCTTAAGGGCCTTTGACGCCTATGCGGAAAGGCTCCTCAAGCTCGGCTTTCGCCTGGCGGTGGCCGACCAGGTGGAGCCCGCCGAGGAGGCGGAAGGGCTGGTGCGGCGGGAGGTGACCCAGCTCCTCACCCCCGGAACCCTCACCCAGGAGGCCCTCCTCCCCCGGGAGGCCAACTACCTGGCTGCCATCGCCACGGGGGATGGGTGGGGGCTCGCCTTTTTGGACGTTTCCACGGGGGAGTTCAAGGGGACGCTTCTCAAGAGCAAGAGCGCTCTCTACGATGAGCTCTTCCGCCACAGGCCCGCCGAGGTCCTCCTCGCCCCGGAGCTCAGGGAGAACGAAGCCTTTCTGGAGGAGTTCCGGAAGCGTTTCCCGGTGATGCTCTCCGAGGCCCCCTTCGCGCCCGAGGGGGAGGGTCCTTTGGCCCTGAGGCGGGCCCAGGGGGCCCTTCTCGCCTACGCCCGGGCCACCCAGGGGGGGGCTTTGAGCGTGCGGCCCTTCCGCCTTTACGACCCCGGGGCCTTTATGCGCCTGCCGGAGGTGAGCCTCAAGGCCCTCGAGGTCTTTGAGCCCTTACGGGGCCAGGACACCCTATTCTCCGTCCTGGACGAGACCCGTACCGCTCCAGGCCGGAGGCTCCTCCAGGCTTGGCTCCGCCATCCCCTTTTGGAAAGGGGGCCCGTGGAGGCGAGGCTTGACCGGGTGGAGCGGTTCGTGCGGGAGGGGGCCTTAAGGGAAGGGGTTAGGCGGCTCCTCTTCCGCCTTGCCGACCTGGAGCGGCTGGCCACGAGGCTGGAGCTCGGCCGGGCTGGACCTAAAGACCTCGCCGCCCTCCGGCGGAGCCTGGAGATCCTCCCCGAGCTTGGGGGCCTTTTGGGGGAGGAGGCGGGGCTTCCCGACCTCTCCGCCCTCCTTGAGGAGCTGAGGGCGGCCCTGGTGGAGGACCCTCCCCTCAAGGTCTCGGAAGGGGGGCTCATCCGGGAGGGCTACGACCCGGACCTGGATGCCCTAAGGCAGGCCCACGCCCAGGGGGTGGCCTACTTCCTGGAGCTGGAGGAAGGGGAGAAGGCCAGGACGGGCATCCCCACCCTCAAGGTGGGGTACAACGCCGTCTTCGGCTACTACCTGGAGGTGACCCGCCCCTACTACGAGCGGGTGCCCCAGGAGTACCGCCCCGTCCAGACCCTCAAGGACCGGCAGCGCTACACCCTCCCCGAGATGCGGGAGAGGGAGCGGGAGCTCTACCGCCTCGAGGCCTTGATCCGAAGGCGGGAAGAAGAGGTCTTCCTACAGGTAAGGGAACGGGCCAAAAAGGAGGCGGAGGCGCTGAGGGAGGCGGCGAGGATCCTGGCGGAACTGGACGTCTACGCGGCCCTGGCCGAGGTGGCGGTGCGCTTTGGCTACACGAGGCCCCGCTTTGGGGAGAGGCTTTGGATCAAGGCTGGGCGCCACCCGGTGGTGGAGCGCCGCATGGAGTTCGTGCCCAACGACCTGGAGATGGATCACGAACTCGTCCTGGTCACCGGGCCCAACATGGCGGGGAAGAGCACCTTCCTAAGGCAGACCGCCCTCATCGCCCTCCTCGCCCAGATCGGGAGCTTCGTGCCGGCGGAGGAGGCCTGGCTTCCTCTCTTTGACGGCATCCACACCCGCATCGGCGCCTCCGATGACCTGGCTGGGGGGAAGAGCACTTTTCTGGTAGAGATGGAGGAGGTGGCCCTCATTCTCAAGGAGGCCACGGAGGATAGCCTCGTCCTCCTAGACGAGGTGGGCCGGGGGACGAGCAGCCTGGACGGGGTGGCCATCGCCACCGCCCTGGCCGAGGCCCTGCACGAAAGGCGGTGCTACGCCCTCTTCGCCACCCACTACGTTGAGCTCACCGCCCTCGCCCTTCCCCGGCTCAAGAACCTCCATGTGGCCGCTAGGGAGGAGGCGGGAGGGCTCGTCTTCTACCACCAGGTCCTCCCGGGGCCCGCCTCCAAAAGCTACGGGGTGGAGGTGGCGGCCATGGCGGGCCTGCCCAAGGAAGTGGTGGCCCGGGCCCGGGCCCTCCTCCAGGCCATGGGGGCCAGGCGGGAAGGGGCTTTGGAGGAGGTCTTGGAGCGCCTCCTCGCCTTAGACCCCGACCGCCTCACCCCCCTCGAGGCCCTGAGGCTCCTCCACGAGCTGAGGGCCCTGGCCCTCGGCGCCCCCTTGGGTAGCATGAAGGGGGGAACCCGGTGATCCGCTTTCTGCCTCCAGAGCTTCGGGCCCTCCTCGCCCGGGGCGAGGTTCTCCTTTCGGTGAAAGACGCGGTGCGGGAGCTCTTGGAGAACGCCCTGGACGCAGGGGCCAAAAGGGTCCGGGTGGAGCTATGGGGTGGGGGGCTAGAAAGGCTCGTGGTGGAGGACGATGGGGAGGGAATTCCCTTTGAGGACCTCCCCCGGGCCACGGAACCCTACGCCACCAGCAAGCTTAAGGACCCAGAGAGGATCCACACCCTGGGCTTCCGGGGCCAGGCCCTCTACGCCCTGAGGCAGGCCGCCAGGCTCAGGATCCGCTCCCGCCCCCGGGGACAGCTGGGGGGCGGGCTCCTCGAGGCCCACGGGGATCAGGTGGAGGTGCGCCCCGTCCCTGCTCCCCCGGGCACCCGGGTGGAGGTCCTGGGCCTCTTCCTGGGGGAGGGGCGGGACCCCAAGGGGGAGGCCCGCGGGGTCCTGGACCTCCTCAAGCGCTACCTCCTCCACCATCCCTACCTCTCCCTGACCCTTCTTCTGGAGGGGGAGGCGAGGCTTCTTTTCCCCGGGGCGGGGCTGCGGGAGGCTGCCCGGCTCGCCTTCGGCCGGGTCCTCGCCGAGAGGCTTTTCCCCGTGGAGGCCAGGCGGGGCGGGATGGCCCTCCAAGGGGTTCTCTCCGGCCCCCAGGCTTCCCGCACCCGGCCCGACCAGCTCCACTTGGCGGTGAACGGGAGGCCCGTGGCCCTGCCCGAGGGGGTCCTGAGGGCGGTGCGCCGCGCCTACCGGGAGCTCCTCCCCGAGGGGCACTACCCCTTCGGGGTGCTCAACCTCTCCCTCCCCCAGGAGGCCTTCCGCCTGCGCCTGGACGCCAGGAAGGAGGAGGTGGCCCTCTCTTTGGAGGTGGAGGCCTTTTTGGGGGAGGCCTTGGCCGGGGCTCTCCGGGACCAGAACCTGGTCCGGGCCCTCCCGGAGCCGAGACCCCTCCTTCCCCTGAGCCCTCCCACCCCCTCCGGCCTTCCCCGCCTGCGCTTCTTGGCGCAGTTCCGGGATAGCTTCCTCCTGGCCGAGGCGGGGGATGCCCTGTATGTGGTGGACCAGCACGCCGCCCACGAGCGGATCCTCTACGAAGACCTCCTGCGGCGGGTCGGCGAGGGGCCAAAGCCCCTTCCCCGGCCCCTTCTCGTAAGGCTGGAACCCGGGGAGGAGGCCCTTCTTGGCGAGCGAGAGAGCACGTTAGGGCAGCTCTTCCGCTTTGAGCCCTTTGGCCCGGGGAGGGTGCGGCTTCTCGCGGCTCCCCCCTTCCTCCACCCCTATCCCCTGCTCCTTCCCGAGGTCTTCAAGGAGGCGGTGCGGGGCGAGGGGGAAAGCCCCAAGGTAGCCCCCTCGGGGCTGACCAAGGCCCTTCTCGCCCGCCTGGCCTGCCTCCCGGCGGTGAAGGCGGGCCACCCTTTGGGCCAGGCCCAGGGCCAGGCCCTCCTGGACGCCCTCCTCGCCTGCGAGACCCCCTGGGTCTGCCCCCACGGACGCCCTGTTCTCCTCCTCCTCAAGGAGGAGGACCTCCTCCGTCGCTTCGGGCGCCGGTCGGGGGCCCGGGGAGGAGAAGAAGCCCGTTCTCGTCAGCGAGAAGAAAGCTTCCCGGAAGCACCCGCGCCCCAAGAACCCTAAGGGGCACGTCCACCTCTCCCTTGCCCTCTTTGGCGCTCCGCCTCGGGGTGGCGGCCAGGGCCAGGATGCCGATGGGGACCTCCCTAAGTTCCTCCGTGTCCCGCACCGCCCCATGGACCACCACCCCCGCCCAACCCCGCTCCCAGGCCAGGCGGGCCAGGTTTCCGCCGAGAAGGGCCGTGCGCAAGGAGCCTCCCCCCTCTACGAAGAGAACCTGGCCCTCCCCTCCCTCCTCCAGGACCCTCCTTACCAGGGCGTTGTCCTCGTGGACCCTCAGGGTCCGTACCCTTCCCTGGAAACGGGTCCTGCCGCCAAAGCTCTGGAAGACCATGGGGAGGGTTTCCCCTTCCGGGTAGAGGTCGGACAGGTCCGTGGTCCTCGCTTCCATGGGGATATAGTAGCCCTCATGGACGAGGCCCGCCTCCTCATCACCTGCCCCGACCAGCCCGGGATCGTGGCCGCGGTCTCCGGCTTCCTTTACGCCCACGGGGCCAACATCACCGATTTGCAGCAGCACTCCACCGACCCAGAGGGGGGCACCTTCTTCATGCGGGTGGCCTTCACCGCTTCCCACCTGGACCTGGCCCGCCCCGCCCTAGAAAGGGCCTTCCAGGAGGTGGTGGCGGCCCGCTTTGGGATGGACTGGCGCCTGGCCTTTGCTTCGGAGAGGAAGCGCACGGCCATCCTGGTCTCCCGGCCCGCCCACGCCCTCTTGGAGCTCCTGTGGCGTTACCGGGTGGGGGAGCTCCCTATGGAGCTTCGCTTGGTGGTCTCCAACCACCCCGACCACAAGGAGGAGGTGGAGCGCTTTGCCGTCCCCTACCACCATGTGCCCGTGGAGAAGGGCAAAAAGGAGGAAGCGGAGGAGCGGATCCTCGCCCTTCTGGAGGCGGAGGGGGTGGAGCTCGTGGTCCTCGCCCGCTACATGCAGGTCCTCTCCCCCTCCTTTGTGGCCCGCTTTCCCATGCGCATCATCAACATCCACCACTCCTTCCTCCCCGCCTTCGCCGGGGCGAACCCCTACCGCCAGGCTTACGAGCGTGGGGTGAAGCTCATCGGGGCCACGGCCCACTACGTGACGGAGGAGCTGGACCAGGGGCCTATCATTGAGCAGGATGTGGTCCGGGTCTCCCACCGGCACTCGGTTTCGGAGATGAAAAGGCTCGGCCAGGAGCTTGAGCGCACCGTCTTGGCGCGGGCCGTGCGCTGGCACCTCGAGGACCGCATCCTGGTCCACGGCAACAAGACCGTGGTCTTCGTCTAATCCTCCCCTAACCGGCAGGGGGTAGGTTAGGGCTTGGGAGGTGCGCCATGAACCTTGGCCGTTCCTTTGCCGGCTTCCTTGCCCTCTCCGCCCTGGCAGGGGCGGTGCTTTGGTGGGGACTGTCCGACGGGCAGGGCCGGGCCCCCGCCCCGGCGCCCGCGGGGGACCAGGGGCTTTTGGACTACGAGCGGAACACCGTGGAGATCGTGGAACGCTACGGGGACGGGGTGGTATACGTCTCCGTGGTCACCCGGCCGCAAAGCGTCCAGCTCCCTCCGGGTTTTGAGTTTTTCGCCCCCTTCCTCCAGGCCCCTCCCCAGCAGGGGACGGGCTCCGGGTTCGTCCTTGACAAGGAGGGGTACATTCTCACCAACTACCACGTGGTGGAAGGGGCGAGCCGGATCACCGTCAAGTTTCACAACGACCCCAAGGAGTACCGGGCCCGCCTGGTGGGCGCGGCCCCGCCCCTGGACGTGGCCCTCCTCAAGGTGGACGCCCCTAAGGAGAGGCTCGTCCCCCTGGTCCTGGGGGACTCCGACCGGATCCTCGTGGGCCAGAAGGCCATCGCCATGGGGAACCCCTTTGGGCTGGAGTTCACGGTAACCCAGGGGATCGTCTCCGCCATCCGGGAGAACCCCGGGGCCATCGGGGACGAGTCGGGCCTGGTGCCCCAGGTGATCCAGACGGACGCCGCCATCAACCCTGGGAACTCCGGGGGTCCCCTTCTCAACTCCCGGGGCGAGGTGATAGGGATCAACACCGCCATCTTCACCCCCACGGGCCAGTTCGGGGCCGCGCAGTTCGCCGGGGTGGGGTTTGCCCTCCCCATCAACCTGGTGAAGGAGTACCTGCCCGCGCTCAAGGCGGGGAAGACCCTTACGGCGGAGGAGATCGCCAAAAGCCGCCCGCGCCTGGGCGTGGCCCTGATCCCCCTCTCCGCTTACCCCGAGCGCCTACGGGCCCAGTACGGCCTGCCGGAGGAGGGCTTGATGGTGCAAGAGGTGGAGAAGGGAAGCCCGGCCGAACGGGCGGGCCTCAAGCCCCCGAGCCGCTTCGCCTACATCCAGCTTCCCAGCGGGGAAACCCTTCAGGTGGGCGTGGACGGGGATGTCCTCCTCGAGGCCGACGGCGTCCCCCTCACCTCCATCGTCCAGCTCCGGCAGGTCCTCTACGCCAAGAAGCCGGGAGAGGCGGTGGCCCTCAAGGTTTGGCGCCAGGGGAAGACCCTCACCCTCCGGGTGGTGCCCCAGGTGCTGCGCTAGGGGGGAAAGAGAAGGCGGAGGCGCAGGCACCCCTCCTGGGCCCGGAACCAGCGCCCCCCGAGCCCTAGGGCCAGGCCCAGCTCGGAGCAGTAGGCGAGCTCCCGCTTACGCTCCTGGGCCAGGGCCTGGTTCCAGGGGTAGACCCCGCCCGTGTAGTAGGCCTCGGTCTCGGGGTCGGTGTAGGCCCGGAAGTCCTGGAAGCGGAAGAAGGGGCGGAACTCCAAGAGGACGGGCTTTCCCGTCACCGAGTTCACGAACTCCACCCGGGCCTCCTCCCAGGGAAAGAGGACCAGGTAGGTCCTCTGGCCTCCCTTCTCCACCTCCACCACCCGCACCAGGGAGAGGGCGAGGAGGAAGAGCCAAAGGGCCCAGCTCCTTAGGAGCCGGGCCCAGAGGGCTTTCCCTCGGGTGGTTGCCTTTCCTTCGGGCATCCTTGGCCTACTTCAAGGCCCCGACTTCGCGGAAGTAGCGCAACGCCCCCTCGTGGTAGGGGAGGGTGCCGCCCACAAAGCGCACGGCGTTCTCCAGGGTGGTGTCCTTGGCCGCGGCCACCGCCTGGCGTAGGGCCTGGACGTTCTCCAAGGCAGCCTTGGTGAGGGCGTAGGCGGCCTCCTCGGGGAGGCTCGCCGGGCATACGAAGAGGTTCCAGAAGGCGAGGGTGGGGGTGTCGGCGCGGGTCCCGTAGACCGCCTTGGGGATGACCCCGGGCCCGGCGAGGCCGGGAAAGCGCTTCTGGAAGGTCTGGGCTACGGTGCTCTTGGGGTCTATGGGCACCAGGTAGATCCGCTGCCCCTTGCGGGCCAGGGAGGCGGAAAGTTCGGTGACGGCCCCCGTGGGTAGGCCACCCGACCAGAAGAAGGCGTCCAGGTTGCCCTCGGCTAGGGCGTTGGCGCTTTCCTGGGCTCCCAGGCGCTCCTGCTTGGCGAAATCCTTGGGAGAGAGGCCCGCGGCCTGGAGAACAAGAAGGGCCTCCACCTCGGTGCCCGAGCCCGGGGCTCCGGTGGAGACCCGCTTGCCCTTCAGGTCCTGCACCACCCGGATGCCCGCGCCCTCCCGGGTGACGAGGTGCAGGTAGTTGGGGTACATGGCGAAGAGGATGCGCACGTTCTTGGCCGGCTTTTCCCTGAAGCGCTCGTGCTGGCCGGTGTAGGCTAGGTAGGCGGAGTCGGGCAGGACGGTGCCGCAGTAGTAGGTACCGCCCCCGGTGCGGTTTTCCAGGAGGAGGAGGTTGTCGATGGAGGCCGCCGTCTGGATGGCCTGGGCCTCGGCCACCCCCGCCTTGTTCCAAATCTCCGCCAAGGCGGTGCCGTAGTAGAAGTACACCCCGCCCACCCCTCCCGTGGCGACGACCACCTTGGGCTTCTGGGCGAGCGCGGGGGCCAAAAGGGCCAGGGCCAGGAGAAGAGCTCGCTTCATGTCTACCCCCTTTTCAGGGCCACCTTAAGCCTCCCGGGTCCTCCCCGTCAACCCTCGGGCGAAAAAGGGCAGGCCCAAGACGAAGGACAAGAGGTTCAGGAGGGGGTGGGGCGTGAGCAGGCCAAGGCCCAAAAGCCCCAGGGCCCAGGCCTCCCACCGCCTAAGGGGCCTGCGGGTGTACCCCACCCCGGAGGCGGAGAAGTAGACGATGCCCGCGGCCACCGCCAGGACGCGCCAGAGGATGAGGGACCAGGCCTCCCCGGGAGGGGAGTGCTCCAGGACCGGTACCACCAAAAGGGCGGTGCCCGCGTAGGTGAGGAGGAAGAAGAAGCCGATGAGGTACTTGGCCAGGGCCACCCGGGCCGCGTAGACCCCAGTCCTTAAGGGGTCGGTGCCGAAGACGCTGGCCGCTGCGTAGGCCGAGAGGGCCACCGGGGGGGTCACGTCGGCCAGGGTGGCGTAGTAGAAGAGAAACATGTGGGTGGCCAAGATGGCCGCGGACTCGGGGATCCCGTTTTGCTTGGCCAGGGCGATGATGGCCGGGGCGGTGAGGGCGGAGGTGATCACGTAGGTGGCCGTGGGGGGTACACCCATCCCCAGGATAAGGCTGAAGACGGCGGTGAGCAGGGTGGCCAGGAGGAGGCTTTCCCCCGAGACCTGTTGCAAAAGCTGGCTGAACTTGGAGGTGAGACCGGAGATCACCAGCATGGCGAAGATGAGGTTGGCCGCCGTCACCGCTGCCCCGATGGGCAAGAGGGTGCGGAAGCCCTCCTCGAGGCCTTGGAGGATGGGGGCGAAGCCCTTGGGCCGCAGGGTGGGGTCCAGGTAGGCCAGGAGGACGAAGGCCACGAGGGCCAGGCTGGCTGCGGTGCGCACCTCGTAGCCCAGGTAGAGCAGGGCGATGATGAGGAGGATGGGTAGGAAGATGGTGCTGTACCGGAGCACATAGGCCCTCCGCCCCATGCCCAAGGGGGTTTCCACGGGAGGTAGCCCCGCCTTGCGGGCGTAGAACTCGTTGAAGGAGAGGATGGCGGTGAGGTAAAGGAGGGCGGGTACCACGGCCATGGCGGCGACCTTGAGGTAAGGGATTTGGAGGATCTCGGCCATGATGAAGGCGATGCTCCCCAGGACCGGCGGCGTGATGATGGCGATGGTCCCGGCGGTGGCCACGATCCCTGCGGCGATAAGCCGGTCGTACCCGGCCCGTTCGTAGAGGGGTTTGGTCAGGGTGGCCACGAACTGGGTGTCGGCTGCCCCGCTTCCGGAGAACATCCCCATGAAGACCCCCGCCAGTCCCGTGACCCGGCCAGGGGTGGCCGGGCTTTTGCCCACCAGGGCCATGGCCAGGTTGGCCACCACCCGCCCCAGGCCCAAGGCGGAGATCATCCCGGAAAGCAGGGTGAAGTAGACCAGATACTTGGCCGAAACCCCTGTGATGAGGCCGTAAATGCCCGCTTCCGTCTCGTTGAAGGTCTTGCCTAGGAGGAGGTCTATGCCCTGGCGCGTGCCCCTTAGGGCTCCGGGGAAGAGGTCGGCGTAGAGGTTGTAGGCGAAGAAGAAGAGGACCAAGGCGGGCATCACCGGGCCCAGGAGGCGGTAGACGAGCCCCAGGACGAGCATGATAAGGCCGAAGGACATGGCCATGTCCCACGGTTGGGGCAAGACGGCCCGGTAGACCAGCTCCTCAAAGTAGCGGAGCTGGTAAAGGGTGGGGAAGAGGGCCAAGAGGACGGCAAGAAGGTCCGCCCCCCGCCTAAGCCTGGGGAGGAGGGCCGGCAACACGGCCACCCCCCAGTAGAGGAGGCCCGTGAGCTTGACGGCGAGGGGCAGGCTTACCCCTGGAACGTTGGGAAAGAGAAAGTTGTAGAGGGGCAGGAGGCTTAATAGGAAGAAAAGCCAGGAGCCGAAGGTGCGGCGGGCGGGGGCGTAAAAGGCCACCAGGTAGCCCCCGAGGAGGAGGAAGAGGACGTGGGTGCTCCGCTGGAGCTGGACGATGTCCAGGAGGGGTATCTCCGCCTTGGCCAAGGGGGTGAAGGGGTGGAGGACCAGGTAAAGGCTGTAAAGAGCCCCCAGGACCAAAAGTAGCCGCGCCAGGCGGGCCAGGGGGGTGTCGGGGATGGGGTGGGTCGGGGCTTCGGCCATGGGTTCCTCCCAAAAGTCCCGGGGCCCGACCGGGCCCCGGGAGGGCCTATGGACCTACCGGATCAGGCCCTTCTCCTTCAGGTACCGCTCCGCTCCAGGGTGGAAGGGGATGGGGAGCTTGCCGTAGAGGCGGGCGGTGGCCTCGAGGCTCGTGTCCTTGGCCGCCGCCACGGCGGTGCGCAGGGTGGCCAGGTTTTCAAAGGTGGCCTTCACCATGGCGTAAGCGGCCTCGGCGGGGAGGCTTTCCGGGCAGACCAGGATGTTGCCCGTGGCCAGTCCGGGGACGTCCGTCCGGGTGTTGTAGATGCTCTTGGGCACCTTGTAGGGCTCCACGAGCCCGGGGAAGCGCTTTTCCACCACCTGGGCCACGGTGCTCTTAGGATCGATGGGCACCAGGTAAACCCGCTTGCCCTTCCGGGAGAGGTCGGTGGACAGCTCCACGATGGAGCTGGTGGGCACGCCCCCCACCCAGAAGAAGGCGTCCAGGGTGCCCTCGGAAAGGGCCTTGGCCCCCTCGGCCACCGGGAGGCGCTCCCGCTTGGCGAAGGACTCGGGCTTTACCCCAGCGGCCTGGAGGACGAGGAGGGCCAGGTTCTCGGTGCTGGAGCCGGGTTGGCCGGTGGAGACCCGCTTGCCCTTGAGGTCCTGCAGGACCCGGATGCCCGAGCCCTCCACGGTCACGATGTGGATAAAGGAGGGGTACATGTAGAAGAGGACCCGCTGGCCCTTGGCCGGGCGCTCCTTAAAACGGGGCTCCTCTCCCGTAAAGGCCACATAGGCCGAGTCGGTGGTGGTGAGGGCGCAGTAGAAGGTGTTGGCCTGGGGGGCGGTCCGGTCCCGGAGGAGGAGGAGGTTGTCGTAGGAGCCCCCGGTCTGCACCGGCTGGGCCTCCACCGCCCCCGCCTTGTTGAGGATATCGGCCAAAGCGGTGCCGTAGTAGAAGAATACCCCACCGGTGCTTCCCGTGCCGATGACCACCTTGGGCTTTTGGGCCAGGGCGAGGCCCAGGGCCAGGAGAACGAAGGCGATAAGGACTCTCTTCATGCTTACCCCCGTATACTTTTGCGCCTCTAACCTACCCCACACCCCCTTCCCTGTCAAGGCCAGAAGGCCTACCCCGAGGGCCCCGGTAGAAAGTCCCCGCAAGGTTTTTGCTGGGACCAAAGGGCTTCTCCACAAACCTGGCCAGGGCATCCCCTGTAGCGGGCCTAGGGCGCGGGGGCTTAGCCGACTGGCTGGTCAGTTTTAGGATGGAGGGGTGCTGGCCCTCGCCCTCCTCAAGGACCCCCTTTACCGGGCCTACTGGTTGGCCCTCTTCACCTCCCAGATGGGCACCTGGATGCAGGCGGCGGCCCAGGGGTGGCTCGTCCTCCTTCTCACGGGAAGCGCCGAGCGGCTTGGTCTGGTGGTGGCCCTGCAGTTTCTGCCCTCCCTTCTCTTTTCCCTGCCTGCCGGGGTCCTGGCGGACCGATACCCCAAGCGGAACCTCCTTCGCCTCACCCAGGGGGGGATGATGGTCCTGGCGCTTCTCATGGCCCTCCTGATCCTCACGGGATGGGTGCGCTACGGGCACGTGCTGGCCTTCGCCTTCCTCTACGGGGCCTTGAACGCCATGGACCAGCCCGTGCGCCAGAGCTTCACCGTGGAGCTCGCGGGCCGGGAGCGGTACCCGGGGGCCATCGCCCTGAACTCCTTTGGCTTCAACTTGAGCCGCCTGCTGGGGCCGGCCCTTTCTGGCCTTCTCATCGCCCTCTTGGGGGTGGGGGTCGCCTATTTGGCCAACGCCCTCTCCTTCCTGCCCCTCCTCTTCGTCCTCTCGCGCCTGCCCGCCGGGCCTCGAGGGGAAGGGGGAGGGGAGCGCTGGTGGCGCGAGGCCCTGGAGGGGGTGGGCTTCGCCCTTGCCCACCCCGTGGTGCGCCGGGTGGTGGGCCTGGTCCTCTTCGCCAGCCTCTTTGGCATGAACTTCCAGACCCTGGTGCCCGCCTACGCCCGGCTGGTCCTGGGGCTTTCCGCCACGGGCTACGGCTTCTTGGTGTCCAGCGTGGGGATGGGGGCCTTGATGGCGGCCCTGGTCATGGCCCTCACGGGAAAACCCAAGCCGGGGAGGCTTCTTTTGGGGGTCTTTTCCCTGGCCCTGGCCCATCTGGGCCTCTTCCTGGCCTGGGCGCCCGGGGTGCCCCTGTTCCTGGCCCTGGGGGGATTTGGGATGATCTCCGTGCTCATCAACGCCAACACCCTGGTGCAGCTCTCCGTGCCCGACCGGCTTCGGGGCCGGGTCATGGCGGTCTACACCCTGGTCATGCTGGGAACGGGCCCCGTGGGGGCCTACCTCACCGGCCTCCTCTTTGAACGCTTTGGGGGGCGGCTTGCCGCCCTCCTCTTGGGAGGCTTTGTCCTCCTGGTGGGGCTATACCAGATCAGGCCGTGGCCTAGGGAACCCAATCCTCCGGCCTAGGGCCGAGGCCCAGCCTCCACGCCACCCCCCGGGCCACCCGCGCCCCGGCCTTGCCGTCCCCGTAGGGGTTTTTCGCCCGGCGCATGGCCTCTAGGGCCTCTGGGTCCTCAAGAAGCCCCTTGACCACCTGGTACACCCCCTCGGGGTCGGTGCCCGCGAGCCTAAGGATCCCCGCCTTCAGCCCTTCCGGCCTCTCCGTTACGTTCCTAAGGACCACCACGGGCACCCCGAGGGCCGCCCCCTCCTCCTGCAGTCCCCCGGAGTCGGTGACGAGGAGGAGGCTTTCCCTCATGAGGGCGGCCATGGGGCCGTACTCCAGGGGGTCTAGGAGGACGAAGTTCTTGACCCCTTTCAGCACGGGATACACCCCCTCCCGCACCACGGGGTTCAGGTGGACAGGGTAGACGAAGGTGAGGTGGGGGAAGGCCTCGGCCACCCGCTTGAGGGCCCGGGCGAGCTCGGGGAGGAGGGGCCAGTTCTCCCGGCGGTGCATGGTCACGGTGACGTAGGGGCCGGGGGGGAGGCCCTCGGGAAGCTTGCCCAGCCTCGAGGCGAGGAGCACCGCGTCCACCCCCGTTTGCCCCGTGACCAGGATCGCTTCCTCCCGCTTTCCCTCCTTAAGGAGGTTCTCCTTGGCGAGGGGCGTGGGGGCGAAGTCCAGGTCGGTGAGGACGTCGGTGAGGCGGCGGTTCGCTTCCTCGGGGAAAGGCTCCTTGAGGTTGCCGCTCCTTAAGCCTGCCTCCACGTGGCCCACCGGGAGGCCCTCCAGAAAGGCGGCCCAGGCCACGGCGAAGGTGCTGAGGGTGTCCCCATGGACCAGGACGTAGTCCGCCCCCATTTCCTTGAGGGCCCGGGCGGCCTGGGGGAGGATGCGGGCCGCGAGGTCGGGGAGGGCCTGGCGCTCCTGCATCACGTCCAGGTTTCGGTCCTCCTGGATGCCGAAGAGGGAGAGGGCCTGCCGCAGTTGCTCCCGGTGCTGCCCCGTGAGGAGGACCAGGGGCTTCAGGTAGGGAATCTCCTTGAGGGCTAGGTAGACCGGGGCCATCTTGGTGGCCTCGGGCCGGGTGCCGAAGGCGAGGACCACGCGCTTCATTCTCCCCTCCACAGCGCTCTTAGCCTCCGGTAGGTAACCCAGGAGAGGCCCAGGAGGGTGGCGAGCAGGCTTGCCAGGATGGCCTCCCAGGGCATCCCCAGGTAGGCCATGGCCAGAAGGTTGAAAAGGAGGGCTAGGCCCCAAAGGAGGAAGGCCACCCGCCTCTGGGAAAGCCCACGGGCGAGGAGGCGGTGGTGGATGTGGTCCTTGCCCGGGGTGGCCAGGGGGTTCTGGCCCCTTAGGAGCCGCCGCACCACCACCTGGGTTGTGTCCAGGATGGGGAGGAGGAGGAAAAGCGCCGGGGGCAGAAGGCCGAGAAAGGTGGTGAGCTTGAGGTTGCCGAGGAGGGCGGTGGCCGCGAGGGTGTAGCCCAGGAAGTAGGCCCCCGCGTCCCCCAGGATGATGCGGCTTGGGTGGAGGTTATGCCGAAGAAACCCCAAGGATGCGCCCGCAAGGGCGGAAAGGACCAGGGTGCCCGCCGCCCAGAAGGGGTACTGGGCGGAAACCGCCAGGAGGCTCATGGCGCTGATGTAGGCGATTCCCCCGGCCAGCCCGTCCAGTCCGTCCATGAGGTTCAAGGCGTTGGTGAGGCCCACCACCCAAAGCCAGGTGAGGAAGAGGCCCAAGAGGGGGTCTAGAGGGGTGCCGAAGGCGGCCTCAAAGCGTACCCCTACCGCCATGAGGAGAAGGGCGGCCAGGCTTTGGACGAAGAGGCGAAAGAGGGGAGGTAGGCCAAACTGGTCGTCAATGAAGCCCACCAGGACCAGCCAGGCTCCCCCAAGGAGGATGGCGAGGATCTGGATGAGGACGTGCTCCACCACGATGGGCCTAAGGAAGGCGGCCACCACCAGGGCCAGCACCGCCCCGGCGTAGACGGCGAGGCCGCCAGCGTTGGGGAGGGGCTCCCGGTTCAGGCGCCTTTCGTTGGGAAGGTCGGCCCAGCCCGCCTTCAGGGCGAAGCGGCGCACCTGGGGGATAAAGCGCCAGGTGAAGAGGAGGGCCAGAAAGAAGACAAAGACCACGGTGAGCCAGCCGGTGCCCGTGGGCGCGGCCACCCCGATCCGGTGCAGCCACTCCGTCATCGCGTTCCGTAGATCCGGTCCCCTGCGTCCCCCAGGCCGGGGAGGATGTAGCCGTGTTCGTTCAGGCGCTCGTCCACGGCCGCCACCACCACCTCCGTCTCCGGGTGGTCCCGGGCGATGCGCTCAAGCCCCTCAGGGGCGGCCAGGAGGGAGACCAGCTTGATCCCCGTGGCCCCCCGTTCCTTAAGGAGGGAGAGGGCCAGGCTTGCGCTCCCTCCGGTGGCCAGCATGGGGTCTAGGAGGAAGACCCGCCGTTCCGCGACGTCCGGGGGGAGCTTGGCGTAGTAGGGTACAGGTTTCAGGGACTCGGGGTCCCGGAAGATCCCGATATGCCCCACCCGGGCGTGGGGAACAAGCTTCAAGATCCCCTCCACCATGACGAGCCCTGCCCGGAGAATGGCCACCAGGGCCAGCTTCTTCCCGGAAAGGACCTTGACCCGGGCGGGGGCGAGGGGCGTCTCCACCTCGGCGTCGGTAAGCTCCAGGTCCCTCATGGCCTCGTAGGCCATGAGCATGGCGATCTCCTCCGCTAGCTCCCGGAAGTCCTTGGGGCCCGTGCGCTTATCCCGGAGGTGGGCCAGCTTGTGCTGGACCAAGGGGTGGTCCACCAGGGTGAGCCTCATCCCACGAAGCCTAACACGCCCCCCCTTTTCCGGGAAAGCAGTCTTGGAGGAAGGAGGCCGCCCTAGGAAGCTTCTCCCGCAAGGCTTGGGGGAAGCCCGCCGGGTCCTTGGTGCGAAACCAGTGGAGGTCGTGCAGGTAGGTGAGGGGCACGTAGAAGGCCAGCCGCTCCCGCACCTCCTTAGGGTAGAGGCGGGCCATGCGGAAAAGGGCCTCCCTGGCCGCACCCTCTCCCAGGAGGTCCAGGCTTCCCGTCTTGAGGAGGGCCAGGTCCCGGGCCGGGTCGTCTCCCCCGGAGCGCACCCAGTCCACCAGCATGACCTCGAGGCCCTCTGCCCCCGGCTCCTTCAGGAGGAGGTTGCCTGCCCAAGCGTCCCGGTGGCAGAAGCGCCGCTCCACCCCTGCGGCCACGCTCACCTCGCGCCTCAGGAGGCGGAGGAGCTCCTGGGCCTCGGGCACCCCGGAGAGGCTTTCGGCGAAGCGCTCCAGGCGGAGGAGGAGCTCTTCTTGGGTTACCCAGCCGGGCTCGGGCAGGCGGTGGAGGGAGAGGAAGAGGTGGCCAAGGGCGGCCAGGGTCTTCGGTGTGAACGCCCCCGGGGTGAAGGGCCTTCCCGGAAAGCGCCGGGTGATGAGCACGCCTTGCCCCTCTACCTCCACCACCCCAAGGACGAAGCTCCCGAGCCCTGCCCGGGCCATACGCCTGGCCTCCAGGGCCGCAAGATGGGCCTCCTGGGGCTTGTACACCTTGTACACCCTTTCCCCGTCCGTGTACACCCGGGCCTCAAACCCCCCGAGGGGGGTGAGGCGGGCGAAGCCCTCAGGGGGGAGGAGGCCTCTTAGGGCGGCCACGGCCACGGGCCTTATTCTAAGCCCCCACCCGGGGGTGGGCCTTCTTGGTAGGGGGGCCTGGACGGGGGTATACTGCAAGCCATGGGTGCGGCCCACGAGCGCGAACTCTACGAGGCCTGGGTGGAGCTCCTTTCCTGGATGCGGGAGTACGCCCGAGAGAAGGGCGTGCGTTTTGAGAAGGAAGCCGATTTTCCGGACTTCATCTACCGCATGGAGAGGCCTTACGAGCTCCCCACCACCATCATGACCGCCTCCCTCTCCGACGGGCTCGGGGAGCCCTTCCTCTTGGCGGACGTCTCCCCCAGGCACGCCAGGCTCAAGCGCATCGGCCTCCGCCTGCCCCGGGCCCACATCCACCTCCACGCCCACTACGAGCCGGGGAAGGGCCTGGTGACGGGAAAAATCCCCCTTACCAAGGAGCGCTTCTTCGCCCTTGCCGACCGGGCCCGGAACGCCCTGGCCTTGGCCTAACCCGGCTCCTGGGGCTCGCCCGCAGGTCCTTAGGCTTAGCCCGCGGCCGCCAGGGGTTCAAGCGCCTCCCACAGGGCGAGCACTACCTGGTGGAGGAGGGGGAAGGCCTTAGGGGTGGGCCTTAGGCGCGTTCCCTCTACCTCAAGAAGCCCCTCCACCCCAAGCTCTCCGGCCTTGTCCTGAAGGAAGGGCCAGAGGGAAAGCCCCGTCCTCGCCTCCACCCCGGCCACGTCCACCCCTTCCCTAAGCCGGAGGCCCAGCATAAGGGCCTCCTTGGCGTGCTCCAAGGGGGGAATGGCCTCTTCCTTGGGGGGCTCTCCTAAAAGCCAGCGGGGGAGGGGGGGGCTCCTGCGCCTCAGGGCGTAGGCGGGGCCTTTCCCCGGGTACTGTCCGGTGGCGGCGGGGCCCAGGGCGAGCCAGAAGCCGGCCCGCCAATAGACCAGGTTGTGCCGGGCCTCCGCTCCCGCTTTGGCGAAGTTGGAGACCTCATAGCGGAATAGCCCAGCCTCCCCCAGGATTTCCTCCGCCCGCTCCATGGCCCAGGCCTCCCGCTCGGGGTCTTCCTGTAGGCCCAGGAGGGCGAAAGGGGTGCCCTTTTCCACCTGCAGGGTGTAGGCGGAGAGGTGCCCTACCCCCAGCGAGGCCGCCTCCTTCAGGTCTTGTTCCACGTCTTGCATGGGGAGGCCAAGGATGAGGTCAAGGGAGACGCGGAACCCCGCTTCCAGGGCCAGCTCTACCGCCCGGAGCGCCCCTTTCCTTCCGTGGGCCCGCCCCAGGAACCTGAGAACCGGGTCCTGGAAGCTCTGCACCCCTAAGGAGAGGCGGTTCACCCCCAGCTCCTGGAGGAGCCCTAGCCTGGCCGGGGAGAGGGTGCCGGGGTTGGCCTCGAGGGTCACCTCTGCCCCCGGCGCGAGCCCCCAGGGGAGGCTTTGGAAGAGGGCCACGAGTTCCCGGTCCTTCAGGTAGCTCGGGGTGCCCCCGCCCAGGTAGAGGGTGGTAAGGGGCCCGGGGAAGCGCTCGTGAAGGCGTTGGGCCTCCTCGCCAAGGCGCCTGAGGTAGGCCTCCACCCACCCCGGCCCCCGCCGGACCACGTGGAAGTCGCAGTAGGGGCACAAGGTGGGGCAGAAGGGAACATGGACGTAGAGGCTAGCCACCCCCTTATCCCTCAGGAGGGCTTCCGCCCGGGCCATGGCTCCTGCGGGGTTAGCTCCCCTTGTCCTGCCTTCCGTGTGGCCCCCTGTGTCCGCCTCCGCCATCGCCTCCTCCAAGATAGCGCCCCCGGTGGCTTGTAGCCCTGCTTACCCGGACTTCAGTGCTACCCCATGCCTCCTTACTTCCCAGGCGCATGGGCAGCCCTGAGCCGCGGCCCGGGGGGGTTGAAGCGGGCGCAGGCGCGGGCATGGTTGCGTACCTGGCTAGGGAGGTGGTAACCTGTCCCCTAAAGGAGGAGCCCATGTGCGCCCCCCACGTGATGGAAACGGTAGCCCGGTCCATTTCCCGCCGCTCTTTTCTTGGGGCGGGTCTCGGCCTTTTGGCTGCTCAGGCCCTGGCCCAGCAGGAGGTACCGGGCAAGGCTTTCTCCCGGGCGGTGGACCTGACCCACGAGCTCTCCCCGGAGATTCCCCTCTTCCCTGGGGCCGAGCCCATGCGCATCACCACCCTGGTCACGGTGCGCAAGAACGGCTACTACGGGAACCGCCTAGACCTCTGGGAGCACTCCGGCACCCACATGGACGCCCCGGCCCACTTCGTGGAGGGGGCCCCCACGGCGGAGAAGCTTCCCGTGAGCGCCCTCATCGCCCCCCTGGCGGTGGTCCATATCCACGGGCGGGCGGCTAAGGATCCCGACACCCAGCTTTCCGTGGACGACATCCTGGCCTACGAGACGACATCCTGGCCTACGAAAGGCAGTACGGCCGCCTTCCCAAGGGGGCCTTCGTGGCCATGCACTCGGGTTGGGAGAGCCGGTGGCGGGACCCCAAGGCCTTCCTCAACCAGGACGCCTCGGGGACCCTTCACTTTCCGGGCTTCTCTCCGGAGGCGGCGGCGTTTTTGGTGCGGGAGCGGGAGATCGTGGGGATCGGGGTGGATACCCTCTCCCTGGACTTTGGTCCCTCCAAGGACTTCAAGACCCACGTTACCGTTCTTGGGGCGGGGAAGTACGGCTTGGAGAACCTGGCCAACCTGGCTCAGGTACCCCCTTCAGGCGCCCTCATCTTTGTGGGAGGCCCCAAGCACAAGGGCGCCTCGGGCGGGCCGGTGCGGGCGGTAGCCGTATGGTGATCTCCTGGCTCCGGGTGCCGGAGGAGGGGGAGCTTTCCGAGGAGGTGCGGGCCCTCTTCGCCCGTTTCCGGGAGAAGACGGGCTTCGTGCCCAACGTGGCCCGGGCCTTTGCCCTGAGCCCCCGCTTTCTCCTCTGGTTCCAGTACTACGACACCCTGATGCGGGGAGAGGGTCTCCTGAGCCGGGAGGAGCGGGAGGCTATGGCGGTGGCCATCAGCGGGGAGAACCGCTGCGAGTACTGCGTGGCGAGCCACAAGCGCTACCTAAAGGACCTGACGAACGACCCCATCCTTCCCGAGGTCCTGGCGGCGAACCCTCGCCGGGCGGAGCTTCCTCCGAGGATGCGGGCCCTGGTGGACTTTGCGCTCAAGGTGACCCACCGCCACTACGAGATGACGGAGGAGGACCTGAGGCCGTTGAGGGAGGCGGGGCTTTCCGATGAGGCCATCCTGGAGGCTGCCGAGGTGGCCGCCATGTTCAACTTCACCAACCGGCTCCTCAACAGCCTTGGCTTCAAGCCCAACCCGGAGTACTACGGCGGCCTCTCTGAGCTATTGCGGTAGGCGTGACCTTAACAGCTCGGTGGCCGAGAATAGGGATTCTGAACCCATAGTGGGGCCCTGGGGTTCGCTTGTGGGTGAAGCGGCAAGAGAGGGCCCTTTAAAGGGCGCTGCTATAACGCGTTACGTCTATGTCCGGGAGCCCCCTCAGCGCCCTTTCCCGACGCCAGACCTCTAGGGCCCTCCGGGTCACCTCTTTGTTCCCAATCCCTCTAAGAAAAGAGTGACTGAACGCGGTAGGCCCCACTCCTAGAAGCCCGTTCCCTGTTTCCTCAAAGAAAGGGCGGCTTTCCCAGTTCCAGAAACCGGCCACAAGGTAGGGGTAGCCCTCTAGAACCCCTGGGTGGTTTGGGCCGAGTTCTCCAGGAAAGAGCTCCAAGGCGTCCATATAAAAGGGAGTTTCGGCGTAAATTGCCGTTCGGGTGCGAATCCACTGAAACTTTCCCGCTTCTCCTCTAGCCAATCGCCCTAGGGCATACATTTCCATCCAGCAGAAAGACCCTTCCGCCCCCAAACTCACCTCCATCCTTTGGTCCAAGGCCGAGGCGGGGTGGGGAATGGTGAGGCCAGGATAGTACTCCAGAAAGCCTTCCACCCGAAAAAAAAGCCTCAAAACCACTGAACGATTTCCCCGCCCAGGCAGAACCTTGGTCGCTGACTGGTTGAGCAGGAATACCCTGGCCCCGGGATGAACATGAACCCGGATCTCCATCTGGTCCCCTCCCATGAGGCCAGGGCCAAGGGTCAAAAGCTGCAACACCAGGCCTTCCCCCAAGGGAAAGGGCCGCAGCACTTTGATGGCACCGCGGCTGTAAGCCCTATGTAGAAGGGTCCGGCCGCCGACAGCGATGAACTCCAGGTCCAACCGGCTGACGAAAGCTGGTTGGGATGTTTCAGTCTCCTTCAAAGAGGACCTCCCGTCGGATCCACTCCACCACGCGATCCAGTCCCTCCCCCGTCTTGAGGTTGGTAAATACCCAAGGACGTGAACCGCGTTGGAACCGGGTATCCCGTTCCATGACCCCAAGGTCGGCTCCAACCAAAGGGGCAAGATCGATTTTGTTGATCACCAGGAGATGGCTTTTTTGAATACCCGGGCCTCCCTTGCGGGGAATTTTGTCCCCTGCGGCCACATCAATTACATAAATCCATACGTCCACCAGTTCCGGGCTAAAGGAAGCAGCGAGATTATCTCCCCCTGATTCCAAAAAAAGGATGTCCAGATCGGGGAAGCGGGCCAGCATAGCTTCCACCGCTTCCTGGTTGGCTGCAGGGTCTTCGCGAATGGCCGTATGAGGGCATCCTCCCGTCCTCACCCCTGCGATCCGCTCGGGGGGAAGGGCCCCCGAGCGTACAAGGAATTCTGCGTCCTCATAGGTGTAAATGTCGTTGGTGATCACCGCAAGGTTATAGCGGTCCCGCATGGCTTTGGCCAACCGATCGATCAGGGCGGTTTTTCCTGAGCCGACAGGCCCGGCCACGCCGATTTTTACCGGTTTCACAATCCCCCTCCCTAGCTCTGAAACAGCCTGGTCCACAGGAAGTCCTGTTGATGTGCCCTCAGGTCCCAGGCGGGCGTAGCGGCAAACAACGCCTCATCGGGGTTGCAGAGCACCTCTTGCACCGTTTTTGCCATAAAAGGGTGAAGGAAGCAAAGCATGCGTTGGGCCCGCTCAGGTCCCAACGCCAGCACCCGGGTTCCGGCCATAAGCAGAGCTTGTACGGAAGCGTGAAGGAAGGCCAGGGCCAGAGGTTCCCGCTCAAGCCCCAGCATCTTTCCTGCAATACCCCAAGCCACTGCTTGATGCCCTTCCCGCAGGGGTGGCCAAGGAAGGCTGGGATATAGGCGGCCTAGAAGGGCCAGAATACGCTTTCCTACCTGCAGGCTGGCCTCCCTGGGCCCCCGTACCGGTTTCCATGCGGTAAGCAGGGCGTTAAGCCGCTGCAGGGCCTCGAGGTCTGGACTTTTCTCAAAGGCCAGCACCAAGGCGGCTAGGTCCAAATGAAGCTGCCCAAGCCGAAGATCGGCGAGGATCAGATCGGGTATCCTTTCAGGATCTAATCCCATGGCCGCGTAAGATTCCAAGCCGTAAGAGTGTACGAAGCTTCCCACCGGGAAGGCCGAATCAGCCAGTTGGAAAAGCCTGAGTAGGGTTACTTCCTTCATGGAGCGCTAGTGGCTATGCCCAGGCAAAGGGGTCTTGGCGAAGGAGCGCGTTTCCCTAGCCATCACAAAGCCAAGGTTCCTTAGCCGTTCTTCCAAAGCGGCATCGTAGAGGATCGCAATCCCCTCACCTGAAAGGTCTATGGGGCGGTGAAGATTGCCGATGAGGTGGCCCACTTGAGCTGCTTCCTGGAGACTCCTGGGATAAATGACGAGAACCTCCTCCGGAGCTGCTACTACCCGGTAGGCCACACCCTCTACCACACAGAGAATCTGTCCTGGTTGAAGCACGGTTCCTGTAGGCAGGGCCAGGTGAAGGACGAGGCCGGTTGGGGTTTGCAAGCGCCGGCGCACCTGGGTGCGCTCCTCCGAAGTCATGGGCAAGTCCACCACTTGTAAACCCTCCGGGATCTTCCCCTCCATCCTCCAAATGTGGGTCACCACGTAGGTTTTGATCATGGTCTTTCTAGAAAAGGAAGTATCTTTGGGCCAAAGGTAGAACCTGGGCCGGTTTGCTGGTTATCTCCTCTCCATCTACCGTAACCCTGTAGGTCTCCGGGTCCACCTCCACCCTGGGCAAGGCATCATTGAGCCGCATGTCCTTTTTGGTAAGCCCCCGGGTTCGCCGTACTGGGAGCAGAAGACGGCGCAGCCCGGCCGGAAGCTCCCCCTTCTCTAGGGCGGCCTGGGAGACAAAGGTAAAGGAGACACGCGTTAGCGCCTCGCCTAAAGCAGCGAACATAGGCCGATAGCGGACAGGCTGAGGGGTGGGAATGGAGGCGTTGGGGTCGCCCATGGGTGCAGCAACGATAAAGCCGGCTTTGAGAACCAGATCGGGCTTAACCCCGAAGAAAGCTGGATGCCATAGGACCAGGTCTGCGTACTTTCCGGGTTCTATGGACCCCACATACTCCGCAATCCCGTGGGCGATGGCGGGGTTGATGGTATACTTAGCCAGGTACCGCCGAATGCGGAAGTTGTCGTTTCTTGCGCTGTCTTGGGGTAGCGGGCCCCGTTCTTCTTTCATCTTATGAGCTGTCTGCCAGGTCCTTAAGATCACCTCCCCCACGCGTCCCATGGCCTGGGAATCGCTCGTCATCATGCTGATGGCTCCTAGGTCATGGAGGACATCCTCCGCTGCCATCGTCTCGGGACGGATGCGGGACTCTGCGAAGGCCACGTCTTCGGGAATGTTGGCGCTGAGATGGTGGCACACCATCAGCATGTCCAGGTGTTCGTCCAGGGTATTCACCGTGTAAGGCATGGTGGGGTTGGTGCTAGAGGGGAGCACATTGGGGTAACCTACTACCTTGAGGATGTCCGGGGCATGCCCTCCTCCGGCCCCCTCCGAGTGAAAGGTGTGGATGGTTCGCCCCTTGAAGGCCGCCAGCGTATCTTCCACAAAACCGCTCTCGTTCAGAGTGTCTGTGTGAATGGCCACCTGCACATCGTAGGCCTCGGCCACGGTCAAGGCGGTGTCGATAACGGCGGGGGTAGCCCCCCAGTCCTCGTGAACCTTAAGCCCGATCGCCCCGGCCAGGATCTGTTCCTCTAACGCCTGGGGCGAGGAAGCGTTCCCCTTCCCCAGTAACCCGAAGTTGAGGGGTAACCCCTCGAGGGCCTCCAGCATCCGGTGGATATACCAAGGGCCCGGGGTACAGGTGGTGGCCTTGGTTCCTTCGGCCGGTCCGGTCCCTCCCCCGATCATGGTGGTTATGCCGCTAAAGAGGGCCTCCCAAGCTTGCTGGGGGGAGATGAAGTGGATATGGACATCAAGGCCTCCGGGGGTGAGGATCCGACCTTCGCCCGAGATGATCTCTGTGCCTGGACCGATTTCCAGGCCAGGTGTAACGTTGTCCATGATGTCCGGATTGCCTGCCTTGCCCAAAGCCACGATGCGGCCGTCCCGAATGCCTACATCCGCCTTGACCACGCCCCACCAGTCCAGGACCACGGCATTGGTAATCACCAGATCCGGGGCCCCCTCTGACCGACTCCTTTGGGACTGGGCCATCCCGTCCCGGACGCTTTTCCCACCCCCGAAAACGGCCTCTTCCCCCGGGGGTAGGGTCCAATCCTCTTCTATCTCTAAGAGGAGATTGGTATCGGCCAGGCGGATCCGATCCCCTACTGTGGGTCCATAAAGGCGGGCACGAGCTTCCCGGGAAAGCCTCATAGGAATCCCCTTTCCCGGGCGAGGCGGAGTGCCTCCTCCCGCTTTTCCTCCAGAGAGCCCATGACCAAGCCGTTCATGCCGTAGACCTTCCTAAGACCCCCGATCTCTACGAGCTCCACTACCTTGGTTTCCCCAGGCTCAAATCGCACGGCCGTTCCAGCAGGGATGTTAAGGCGGAACCCGTAAGCTTTTTCCCGGTCAAAGCGAAGGGCGCGGTTGACCTCAAAGAAATGGGCGTGGGAGCCCACCTGAACAGGACGGTCCCCAGTATTGGCCACCTCGAGGCAGACCGTAGTGCGGCTAGGATTAAGCTCCACCTCTCCCGGCTCGGTAAGCATTTCCCCAGGAATCATGATCCACCTCCTCTCAGGATCTCCCAAAAAAGCACCCCTGAGGCCAGCAATCCGAAAAGGGCTGTAGCCGCAGTTCCGTACCACTGAAGGCGTCGTACCCGCGAAGCCGCCCAAAGAAAGGGGAGGCCCACTGCGAGGCTCATGAGAAACATGCCCAAAAAAGCGCCTGTGCCGTAGACGACCACGTACCCAAGGGCTTGTAGAGGGTAGGTGAGTTGGCTGGAGGCCAAGAGTACCAAAGCAGCGGATCCGGACAAGCCGTGGAGAACACCCCAAAGGAAGGGGTTGCGCAGAGGGGAGCGGCTCCGGTACCGCAGACCCATCGTGCGCCGAACCCGGAGACCTAAGAGGGTGCTAAGCCCCAGCCAAGTCAAGGCAAGCGCCACTGCCAGCTCGGTGAGGAAGCCAAAAGCAGCAGGAAGCCGGAGGCCCAAGGCCAAGGCCACCCCCGCCACTGCCGCCAGGGTAAACAGGTGTCCCAAACCCCACAGGGCACCTGCCAGGGCTGCCTTAAGGGGGCGGCCTGAGGTCAAAACAAGGTTGCTTACCGCAGCCAAATGGTCGGGCTCCAGAGCATGGCGTAACCCCAGTAGAAACCCTACCAGCCAAAGGGTCAGACCGGGGGCGCTCACGGGTTCACCTCCTTCCCTTGGGCAGATGGCCCTGCTCAACTAGGGTGGCCAAGACGTCTAAGATGGCCCGGGCTGCGGGGAATGTGGGAAGAAAGACTCGCATATTCATACCACCCCGCGGGTGCAGGCCCGCATGGGGCCCTGGTGGAAAGTCTCCGCAAGGTTTTTGGAGCCTGGGAGCGCAGTAGCCAAAAGCAAAGGGTATCCCTCCCTACCGAATGGGCTTATGGATCGTTACCAACTTGGTCCCGTCAGGAAAGGTACCTTCTACTTGGATTTCTTCTAACATATCTGCTACCCCCTCCATCACATCCTCCCGTTTCAGTACCTGGGCTCCCAAGTCCATTAGCTCCGCCACGCTTTTGCCCTCGCGAATGCCCTCCAGTACCTCCGCTGTGATCAAGGCCACCGCCTCGGGGTAGTTCAACTTGAGCCCCCGGGCAAGGCGGCGTCGGGCTACCTCAGCGGCCAGGAAGATGAGGAGCTTATCGATCTCACGTTCGGTTAACCGCATGGCGCCCCCTACAAGCTAATCAGCCTACCCACCGTTTCCGGGCTGGTTTCTGAGGTCCCGCCCTCGAGGACCACCTGCCCCCGGTCCATCACGTAGAACCTGCGGGCAAAGCTCCAGGCGAACTCTAGTTTTTGCTCCACCAGGAGAATACCTATGCGGAGCTCCTGAAGAATGCGTACGAGGGCTGCCTGGATGGTGGCTACTACCGAGGGTTGAATCCCTTCCGTAGGTTCATCTAGGAGCAAGTAACGAGGTTTAGCGACCAGGGCCCGGGCGATGGCCAGCTGCTGCTGCTGGCCTCCAGAAAGGCTTCCCCCTTTGCGGTCTCTTACTTCCCAAAGGATAGGGAAGAGATCAAACACGCTAGGGGGCACCTCCTGGGCAAGAGGGTGAACCCTTCCCGAAAGGGCTGCAAGGCCCGCCTTTAGGTTTTCCTCTACGGTCAGGTAAGGGAAGATGCCCCGTCCCTGGGGAACGTAGGCGAGGCCCTGTCGGGCCCGTACATAGGCGGGGGTATGGGTGATCTCGCGACCGAAGAGGTGGATGCGGCCCCCCGTAATGGGATTGAGTCCCATCAGGGCCCGGAGGAGCGTGGTTTTGCCTACCCCGTTCCGTCCCAGGATCGCCACCGCCTCTCCTGGTTCTACCCGCAGGCTTATCCCCCAGAGCACCTGGCTGCTTCCGTAACCTGTAGCAAGGGTTTCTACCTCAAGCATGGGCCCCCCCAAGGTAAACCGCCACCACCTCGGGGTGGTTCTGCACCTCTTCATAACTTCCTTCTGCCAATACCTGCCCCTGGTGTAAGACGGTGACGGGGGCTTCCAACATGGCCACAAAGGCCATATCGTGGTCCACTACAAGGAAGGCGCGGCTCCCCCTCAGCGACTTTACAAGCTCGGCGGTCTTTTCTACCTCCTGGCGCGTCATGCCTGCGGTGGGCTCATCCAAGAGGACCAGCTTGGCCCCGGTGGCCAAGACCATGCCCAGTTCCAGCCACTGGCGCTCTCCGTGGGCGAGGCGACGGGCCAATGTATAGGCCTTCTCCTCCAAAGAGATCCTTGTTAAAAGATCCCCCACCGTTTTCTCCTCTTCTGGGGTGGGCTTCCAGCTAAGCGAGCTCCATAGCCCCTTAACGCGACGGGCTGCCAAGAGGAGGTTCTCGTAGACGGAGAGTTCCTCCAGAACCCCCGGGGTCTGGAACTTCCGGGCGATGCCCTGCCGGGCGATAAGGTGTTCCGGTAGAGCCTGGATGGGTTGACCGTGGAAAAGGATCCGGCCCTGGCTGGGGCGAACGCGGCCGATGATGGCATCCAGGAGGGTGGATTTGCCCGCCCCGTTAGGACCTACCAGGATCCGTAGCTCCCCTGAAGCGACCGTCAGGTTGACGCCGTTCAGGGCTCGGAAGCCCCCCGCAAACTCCACCACCAGGTCCTCTACTCGGAGGAGCTCATCCACGACTTCTCACCTCCGGTACCCTGGCCTCGGGGTGCTGGCGGGCCCGGAGTCCTCTGGCCCGTTCCCCCAAGGCTGGAGCTAAAGCCACGAGCACAAAGAGGAGGCCTAGAAGGTAAGACCAGGCGCTGGGGAAGGCACTGCTTACCCGGTCCTTGACCAAGTTGAGGATCACGGTCCCTCCCACAGCCCCCAGAAAGCTCTCCCGTCCCCCGAGAGCCGTCCAGATCACCATCTCTATGGAGGGGACTACCCCTACCATGGCCGGAGAAATGACCCCTACATGCAGGGTGAAGAGAGCCCCGCTCGCTCCTGTTAGAATTGCTCCTAGGGCAAAAGCTGCTGTCTTGAAAAGGGCGGGGTCATACCCCAAGAAGCGCATACGGTTTTCCCCCTCCCGAATCGCCAGGAGCACTCTTCCAAAGAAAGAGGCCTTTAGGAGGTAGGAAAGACCAAGGGCCAAGACCACCCCTGTCAGGGTGAACCAATAGAGGGCCTTTTGGAATTCTGGCTCCCCTACGGAATGGCCAAGGAAAAGGGAAAAATTGGTAAGGCCGTTGAATCCTCCGGTGAGTCCTTGCTGGCTGATAAGCAGGGTAGCGAAGGTGAGGGCGAGGGCCTGGGTGATGAGGGAGATGTAGGCTCCGGTGATGCGCCGCCGGAAAAGGAGAAAGCCCAGGACCAAGGCGAGAAGGGCCGGCAAGAGGAAGACCATGGTCAGGGCAAAATAGGGGTTGCGGAATGGCGCCCACCACCATGGGAGTTGAGTTAGGCCATTCCAGACCATGAAATCAGGCAATTCCCCCACGGGCAAAGACGCAAGCTTTAAGTGCATGGCCAAGGCATATCCGCCGAGACCAAAAAAGATGCCCTGGCCTAGGCTCAAGACACCGCCATATCCCCAGACCCAGACCAGCCCAATGGCCGCAAGGCTTAGGCTGAGGAAGCGCCCCACCAGGGAGAGGTCGTAACTGGAGAGCCAGAAGGGGCCTAAGGCCAAGAGGGCTAAGGCTCCAGGGCCTAGGATCCTCACCAGGAAAGCCGCGTTTGCCCTCATCTAAACCTCCTCGAGGGCCCGGGAGCGAAGGGAGACCAAACCCCTGGGCCGTACCTGCAGGGTTAAAACCACCAAGAGCAGGAGAAGCACCTTGGCCAGGCTGACGCTGGTCAGGGCCTGCAAAAGGGCAGAGGCCAGGCCCACGAGAAGGCCGGCTACCACGGTTCCCCCTAGGCTGCCCAATCCTCCCAAAATGACCACAAGGAAGGCATCCACGATGTAGCTTTGCCCCACCGTAGGGGTGACGGGCGCCAGGAAGGCCAACGCCGCTCCTCCCAAGCCTGCTAGACCGCTTCCCAAGGCAAAGACAAACCCATCCACGGCCCGGGTGTGAATTCCCAAGGCCGCGGCCATCTCGCGATTTTGGCTAACGGCCCGGATATGAAGGCCAATTCGGGTCCAGCGGAGGAGGGCCCCTAGGAGACCCAACACCAGCAAGGCTAGGCTTGCTACAAAGAAGCGCACATAGGGTAGGCCCAGCCCATCCAGCGCTCCCCCTCGGATTTCCAGCGCTCCCGCCAACCAGGAGGGGCTTGTCACCTCTACCCCCGAAGGTCCGAAGAGGTCTCGGGCAGCTTGTTGCAGCACAAGGGAAATTCCCCAGGTCGCCAGAAGGGTTTCAGCAGGCCGTCCATAGAGGAAGCGAACCAGGCCGCTCTCCAAGAGCCAACCCACCAGGGCGCCGCTGAGAAAGGCAAGGGGAAGGGTCAGCAGGGGGGAATAGGGGGAGGGCATGCCCTGCTGGATAAGAAAGGCCAGGTATCCTCCAAGCATAAGGAACTCCCCGTGGGCCATGTTGATGACTCGCATGAGCCCGAAGCTGAAGGCCAGGCCCAAAGCGGTCATGATCAGGATGGACCCTACGCTTAGGCCGTTGAACACCTGCCCAATCCAGAGAGCGGCCTCCCCCATACCCCACCTCCTAGTGCAGCTTGCAGGTTTTCCCCGGGAAAGCGAGAGGGTCGTAGGGTTCGGGTTTCACCGGTTCCTTCGTGGACCAGAGAATCTTGAACTGGGCATTGCCCTGAAGCTCGCCAATGTAAACTGCCTGATAAAGGCTTTGGTTCTCGGCGAAACGAACCCGGCCTAAGGGCGTGGACACCCATCCCATCAGGACCGCTGCCTTACGCACCGCATTGGGGTCAAAGCTCTGCGCCTTCTCAACCGCCGCCTTCCAGAGGTAAACGTTGGCGTATCCGTGGGCCATGGGGTCGGTAATAAGCTCGTTGGGGCCGTACTTCGTCTGGTAAGCCTTGACAAAGGTACGGTTCTCTGGGGTCTCCAAACTCATGAAATAATTCCAGGCAGCGTAGCTACCCTTCAGAAGGCTAGGACCGATGGCTTTAGCTTCCTGCTCAGCGATGCTAAAGGACATAACGGGAAGCTTGTCTGGGGTCAGCCCCGCCGCTGCCATCTGCTTGAAGAAGGCCACGTTAGAATCCCCGTTGATCGTGTTAAAAACTACATCGGGGCGCGCGGCTCGGATCTTGTTCACCACACTACTGAAGTCTGTTCCCCCAAGGGGGACATATTCCTCGCCCGAGAGCACCCCCTTGCGAGCTTCAATGTGGCGCTTGAGAATGAGGTTAGCCGTGCGAGGAAAAACATAATCTGAGCCCACCAAGAAGAACTTTTTGTAACCCTTCTCTAGGGCCCAATCCAGAGCGGGGAGAATCTGTTGATTGGGTTGCGCCCCAGTATACATGATGTTTGGGGAACACTCATTGCCCTCAAACTGGACGGGATACCAAAGTAGGTTTCCCAAGCGTTCAAACACGGGTAACATGGCCTTCCGGCTTGCAGAGGTCCACCCGCCGAATACTGTGGCCACCTTGTCCTGCTGGATAAGCTTCTGGGCTTTCTGAGCGAAGGTGGCTGGATCCGAGGCCCCGTCCTCCACCACCGGGAGGAGCTTCCGCCCCAGGACCCCGCCCCGGGCGTTGATCTCCTCGATGGCCAACAAGGTGGCGTTTTTGACGGTTACCTCGCTAATGGCCATCGTGCCGGTAAGGGAGTGGAGTACGCCCACCTTGACCTCGCCTTGGGCGAGGCTCAAGCCCACCAAGCTGACCAGCCCCAGTGCCCCTAGTAACCCCCGGCCTTTGCCCATGCGTTCCTCCTTCCGGATCGGACTTCGGGTCCGACCCTCGGGGAGAGCATAACATTGCATGAGGCAGCTTGTCAAGTAAATGGGAAACATATGGCCAATAGTTACTTAGCAGATAGTAACTGTACGAGCAAAAGTAGACATAGTGTTAACAGTAAAAGGCACAAATCGCCAATGATTCATTGACATGATGTAAGAACTGTGCTACCCTCCAGGAGGAGGGAGTATGCTGCTCAAGGAAGTCATGAACACCAACCTCGTCACGGTCTCACCCACCACGCCCGCCAGCGAGGTCCAGCGGATCATGACCCTACACGAGCTTCGCTATCTTCCTGTAGTGGAAGGGAGGCGCTACGTGGGGTTGATTCCTGAACGATCCCTCCGCTACCGCCTTTGGCCTCTAGCCTCTCCTACCCAGCGCGTGGACCCGCACACCCCCGCATCGGGCCTGATCCAACCCTTTCCCATAGCCCACCCTGAGGACGCGGTGGAAGAAACCGTGCCCCTTATGTGGTTGAGGCGGGTGGGGGCTGTCCCCGTGGTAGATGGAGAGACCCTGGTAGGTTTGGTTACCTTTTACGACCTTGTCAAGGCTCTATGGCCTCTTCTTACCTATCCCCATCCCGCAAGCCGCATAGAATTGCTTGCGCCTCGGGAAAACCAAATTCTCTCAGAGCTCGCGCACGCCCTCAAGGAAACCCAGCTACCCCTCCAGGGCCTTTTGCTCTTTCCCGAGGCCGGCCAGCTGGGCTTACGGGGCACCCTTTGGGTCAACGGCCTCGACACCCTACCTTTGGTGGCCATGCTCCGGGCAAAGGGGTTTTCGGTTCTCTGGCCCCACCGCTAACCTTCGGCGGTGGGTTCCTTGCTGTTTCCGCCAGCCGGTAGCCGCAGTTCCTCCACCAGGCGGGCCAGCCGGTTAATGCCCTCGTTGAGCTCTTCCAGAAGCAGGAGGAGGTCCAGGTGGGTGAGGGTGGAGGCCTTGCTCTCTTCCCGTTGCCGCAGGCGCCTCAGATGGGCCTGGCGTGAGGCCTCCAACTGAGCCAGGAGGGCTGGGGACTCCTCCTTCACTTCCTGGGCCAAGGCCCCATCGCCTGTGGCCAGGGCGGTGAGGGCCTTTTCCAGGCGCCTTAGGGTGTTTTCCGTAAGCTGGGCCAGCTCCTCCCTTCCTTCCAGGCTAAAGGTCAGGCCCTGGGCCCAAAGCCTTTCTGCTTTGCGCAAGGTCCGCTTGGCGAGGTCGGCCAGGTGTTCCAGCTCGCTGGCGGCCTTGAGGAGGGGGAGGGCCAAGGCATCCTGGGGGAGCTGGGCTACGTAGACCAGCACCTCCCGGCTTAGGCGATCCACCTTTTCCTCCAGGGGGGCGAGGTCGGCTTCCCGCCCCTGTTCCTGGCTCAGGGCCCGCCAGGCGCCTTCCAGCATGGCTCGGGCGGCGTCCCCGATGCGGGCGATCTCCCTTAGGGCGAGGCCCCGGGCCAGGAGGGGGTCCTCTAGGGCCTCGGGGCGGAGGTACTTGGGGGCCAGGGGTTTGGGGAGGGGTACCAGCTGGGCTATCAGGCGATGGAGGAGGGGAAAGGCGAGGGGGAAGCTGAGGAGGGCCAGGGCGTGGTACCCCACATGGGCCCAGAAGACCCCCGGGCTTGGGACGGAGAGGAGGGGGAGGGCCAAGGCAAGGCGGTGGAGGAGGAGGAGAAGGCCAAGCCTCAGGCCCTCGGGCGTGGGGCGGAGGAGGAGGGGGCCGGTGCACCCTACCCCGCCACCCAGGACCAGGGCCAGGGCGCCCTGGGGGTCCACTCCCTGCCGGGAAAGCCCCAGGGCCAGGAGGGCCACCAGATTGGCGGAGCCCAGGCCATAGCCCAGCAGAAAGCCGGTGAGGAAGAGCAGCCAGGGGGGAAAGGAGGAGAGCCAAGGTTCCACGCTAAGGGCGGCCTCCTGGCTGAATTCCAGGCCTAGGAAGACCAGGCCGAGGCCAAAGAGGAGGCGGTTCACGCCGGGGCTTCTTCCCCGGGCGACCCCTTCCCAAAGGAGGGCCAGGCTCAGGGCGCCGAAGGCCAGGGCCTGGTTGCCCAGGCCGGCCACGGCCACCACCGCTGTGGCCCCCAGGGTTCCTCCGAGGGCGAGAAGGGCCGCTTCGTAAAGGGGAAGCACCCCAGCCTGGAGGAGGCCCCGTCCCAGGAGGCTAAGCCCTGTGCCGCTGCCGGAGGCCAAGCCCAGGAGGAGGGCAGCCAGACCCAAGGGGAAGCCTCGGAACCGGGAAAGGAGCCTTCTGCCCTTGGGCCCTACGAGCCCTGCAGCCCCCTCGGTAAGGAGGGAGGTTCCCAGGTAGAGGAGCGCCAAGACCCCGAGGACCTCCATCCCTAACCCTGGGCTCCCAGGAGGACCTCGGGGAGGTCCCCGATGAGGCCGTCCACGCCGAGGCTCAGGAGTCTCTTGGCCTCCTCGGTTTCGTTCACCGTCCAGGGGATGACGAAAAACCCCGCCTCCTTCCAGCGAGCGAGGCTTTCCTCATCCACCAGGGCCTTGTGGGGATGCACCCCTTCGAGGCCTAAGGCCCGGGCTAGGGGGCCCAGGTCTTCCTCGGCGAAGAGGAGGGCCCGTGGGAGGCCATACCCCCCAAGGAGGTAGAGGGCCACCGGATCAAAGCTGGAGATAAGGACCCTGGAGGCCAGGGGCTTGAGGGCCTCCGCCAGGGCCCGGGCCCCTGAGGGGAAGCCGGGGATGGACTTGAGCTCGGCGTTCAAAACCGCCTCCGGATAATCCTGGAAAAGCTCCAGTACCTCTTCCAGGGTGGGCACCCAAGGTTCCAAGGCCCTGAGCTCCTCCAGGCTCAGGGCGAACACCGGGCCCTTGGGGGTGGTGAGGTCGTGGCGGACGACGAGGCGCCCTTCCCGAGTGGTCTGGACGTCCAGCTCTACTCCGGAGAGGCCGGCCTCGAGGGCCAAGCGAAGGCTTTCCAGGGTGTTTTCCCTGGCCCTCCTAGGGGCACCGCGGTGGCCCAGGAGAAGGGGCTTTTTCACGGGGACCTCCGGGAAACCCTCTGGGCGTCTATGGCTTCCTGTGAGCGTTCCAGGTACCAGCCCGCATCGGGTTTCCGCAGGGCTAGGGCCACGTAGAGGGCGTCCACCACGGCCAGGTGGACCACCCGGGTGGCCATGGCTTCTTTTCCTGACATTAGGGATGGAGACATACGCAGCGTCACCGCTTTCTCAGGAGGGCAAGGCCTGCTAGGGCCAGAAGCGTGGTGTAGAGGAGGAGGCTTGCTACGGCGCTCGCCGCCCGGAAGTCTTCGCGCAGGCTCTGGAAGAGGAGGAGAGGGAGGGTTACCGTGCCGAAACCGGCCACCATGCTGGTTACCTCAAACTCTCCCATGGAGATGGCGAAGGCCACCAGGCTTCCTGAAAGGACCGCCGGCAGCAGGTTGGGCAGGAGCACATAGCGCATTCGCGCGAAGAGACCGGCTCCTGAGGCCTGAGCGGCCTCCATGAGGAGCCGCACCTCTATTCCCGAAAGACCAGCGTAGACCGTACGGAAGAAGAAGGGAAAGCCCAAGGCGGCGTGGCCGAAGACCACGATCCAGAAGGTACCGGAAAGGGCCAGGGGCGGGCGGTTGAAGGCCAGGAGGAAGCCTAAGCCCACCACAAGGGGCGGCACTAGCAGGGGAAGGACTTGGAGGAAGCGCCTCAGGCTTTCCCCTTCCCGCCCCGGCCAGGTGTGGGCTACATAGGCCGTGGGCACCCCTACGAGGATATTGAGGGCTACGGCAAGGGCTGCGATGCGCAAGGAGAGGAGGGCCCCTTCCAGGTATCGGGCATCGGTGAGAATCCGCCTGTACCACGCAAGGGTGAAGCCTTCCGGAAGGACGCCTAGCCAGACCTGGCTGAAGGAATAGACCACCGGGGCCAGCATAGGCAGGATGAGGTAGAGGAGGAAAAGGACGAAGGCGAGCCAGCCTAGGGCCCTCACCGCCGCCACCTCCTTTCCCAAAGGGCGAGAAGATATAGGCCAAGGCCCGTGGTGGCCATGAGGACCACCGCTAGAGCGGCAGCCTGGGGTAGGTCAAAGGTGCTCTCGGCCACGAGGCTATAGATCTGTAGGGAGAGCAAATTCTTGGCAAAGCCCGTAAGGGCCAAGGCAGTGCCGAAGGCCCCCATCATTCCCGCAAAGACGATGGCGCTTCCCGCCAGAATCCCGGGCATCAGGTTGGGCAGGAGCACCCGTATCCAGGCCTGGAGAGGGGTGGCCCCGGAAGCTCGGGCGGCCTCGAGGAGCTCTCTTCCCAAGCTCTCCAGTAGCGGCATGAGGGCCAGGGCGAAGAGGGGGATGTTGTAGAAGGGGAAGACCAGGAGGAGGCCCGTCCAGCTGTAAAGGTCAACGCGGGGGAGACCCAGGCTGGCCAAAAGCTGGTTCACCACCCCGTTTCGTCCCAGGAGGACGATGAAACCGAAGGCCACCACCAGCCCCGAAAGGGAGACCGGGATAGCGTAGAGGGAGAGGAGGAGGCGCTTAAGCCGGAGGGGAAGCCCTGCCGTCCAGTAGGCCACAAAGATGCCGCCCAAAGCTGCAAGCAGGGTAGAGGCCGTGGCAAAGAGAAGCGAGTTCCGCCAGGCCTCGAGGTAGGCGGGGGCGGTGAGGGCCCGAGCGTACCGGGTGAGGGTGAGGCCCTCTGGGGAGGAGAGGCTCCGCTCCCAAAGGGCCCAGAGGGGATAGGCGAAGAAGAGGCCCAGGAAGAGGAGCCCGGGTAAAAGCAACAGGCGTTCGCCGCGCATAGAAAAAGGGGCCGGCTTTAGCCGGCCCCAAGGTCCTTAGCGGATGGTCTCCGCGTAGTATTTCTGGAGAGCTTCGGACACCGCCTCCTCCTTCTTGTAGTCTACGAACTTCACCTTGGCGTAGGCGCTCTTGGGCGGGAATTTGGCGGCTACCTCCTTGGGGAGCTCCACATCAGGCCGGATGGGAGAGACAAAGGCTTTCGCGAAGAGGGATTGGCCGTACCGGGAGAAGATGAACTCCAGGAAGAGCTTGGCGGTGTTGGGATGGGGGGCGTTGCGGGCGGCGATGATGCCCCCGCCGTTGGCCAGGGAGCCATCCTGGGGGATCACCACCTCGGTGGGGAAGGGGAAGCGCTCCTTCCAGGCGAGGAGGTTGTAGTCGTAGTTGATGAAGATCCCCACCTCGCCCCTTTCAAACTTGGCGGTGGTCACCTTGGGCTCCACCGCCCCGATCACTCCAAGCTTGTGCAAGCGGGCGAAGAAGTCCACCCCGGCCTTGTAGTTGTAAGGGTCCCCCGTGAGGGCGTAGGCGGCCGCCATGATGGTGGCCACGCCCGTGCCGGTGGCCCTGGGGTCCTGGTACTGGATCAGGCCCTTGTACTCGGGGTTTTCCAGCTCTTTCCAGCTCCTTGGCACCTTTTTGACCAGCCTCGTGTTCACGATCCAACCCAGAGTGCCCTTGTATCCCGCGTACCAGGTGGACCCATCCTTGCCCTCGCCCTTTTGCCCCTCGGGGAGGGCGGTCCAGGAGGTGACCCGGTAGGGCAGGGTCAGGCCCTCCTCAGCCAGGGTCATGGCGAAGGCCGGTTTCAGGTCGGCGATGTCGTTTTTGCTGGCCTTTTCCTCCCGCATCCGGCTCAAGACCACGGCGCTTCCCATGTCAATGTCCTGCTGCCGGATGCCGAAGAGCCGCTGGAACTCAGCGAAGATGCCTCCGTAGTTGGCCCAGTCGTTGGGCATCCCGTAAGAGTTGATGACCCCACCCTCAGCCCGGGCCTTGGCGGCCAGGTCGCGAATGTAGGCGGTGTCCAGTTCAGGGGGAAGGGAGGCCCCTCCCTGGGCCAAAGCGCCAAGGTCTTTAAGGCCGAAAGTGAGGGCGAGGAGCGCCAATGCGCCCAGGCCGTACCACATGAACCCCTTAGCTTTCATGCTGCACCACCTCCTGTTGCCTCGGGGACAAGCCCCGCAGAGGCCAAGCTCCTGTAGACCTCCAGATACTCCCCGACCTCCCTGGGAGGGAGCTCCACCACCAGGGTGCAAGGGCGAAGGGCGAAGGGGCGGACTTCCTCGGGGCTGGGGGGTAGATGCAAGTCGTAGTGCCCATCGTTGGTGTGGGCGTGGACATGGATGAGCCTGGCCCCCAAGGCCTCCAAGAAGGCCTCGGGAGGGGCCCCGGCCATGCGGGCGTGGCCCAGGTCCAGGCAGAAGTAGAGATCGGGGATCTCCAGAAAGCGGGCCATCTCCTCCGGGGTCCTGGGGAGTTCTTGGGGGGCAGGGAGATTTTCCAGGACCAGGCGTAGCCCCAGATCCAAAGCGATCCGGCTGAGGTGGGCGAAGGCCTCGAGGGCGCGCTCTAGGGCCTCTGCCCGGAGCTTCTTTTCCGTCGCCCGCAACGCCTCGTGGGCCGGGGAGAGGCCCCTAGGTGGGTAGTCCGTCCAAGGGATGCTCCCGGCGTGCACGTTGAGAAGCTCCGCTCCCAGGCGGGCGGCCCACTCCAGGTCTTCCTTAAGGATCCTCAGCGAAGCTTCCCGGATGGCTGGCTCCGGCGAGGCCGGGTAGACGTCCAGGTAGCGGGCGTGGAAGGTGAGGCGAAAGCCCATGGCCTGGGCCTCTAGGGCCACCCCCGAAAGCCTTTCCGCCGAGGCCCCGGGGATCTCAATGAAGCTGTACTTTCCTGAAAGGACCCGGGCGTAGGCCAAGAACTCCTCGGGGTCCTTGGGGGGACGGAAACCCAGGATCATGCCTCCTCCCTTACGAAGGGGGCGGTTTCCGGTAGGCTGAGCCGAACCCATTCCCCCATACCGGGTGCCCCCTCGGGGGGCAGATCCACCTTGAAGAGAAGCCCCTCCGCCTCCACCTCCAGGCGCACCAGGTTGCCCAGATAGGTGGCCAGGGTTACGCGCCCCTCCAAGAACCCCTGGGGAGAGAGCCGGAGGGCCTCCGGACGCAGAAGGAGGTAGCCCTTCCCCTCACCCTCTACCCGGACGGGCCAGGGGCGGTCGCGGTAAAACGCGCCCCCGCGAGCTTCCCCAGGCACCAGGGTGCCCTGGCCTACGAACCGGGCCACGAAGGCGGTCTGAGGTCGGGTGTAGATGCCTTTGGGCGTGTCCACCTGCTCCAGCCGCCCCTCCCGCATCACCGCCACCCGATCAGAGAGGGCTAGGGCCTCTTCCTGGTCGTGCGTCACATAAAGGGCGGTGAGGCCCGTTTCTCGCTGCAGGCGCTTGAGCTCCCCTCGGAGCTCCTCCCGGATCTTGGCGTCCAGGGCAGAGAGGGGCTCGTCTAGAAGGAGCACCCGGGGCTCGCGGGCCAGGGCCCGGGCCAGGGCCACCCGTTGCTGCTGCCCGCCTGAGAGCTCCTTAGGGTAGCGGCCCTCGAGGCCCTCCAAGTGAACCATAGCCAAAAGCTCTTGGACGCGTTTCCGAACCCTATCTTCGGGAAGCTTTTTGAGCCTCATGGGGAAGGCTACGTTGCCGAACACAGTCATGTTGGGAAAGAGGGCATAGCTTTGGAAAACCATGCCGATGGGACGTTGTTCGGGAGGCAGGGTGTCTACCCGTTCCCCGGCGATGTGCACCTCTCCAGCATCGGGGCGCTCAAACCCTGCCACCAGGCGCAAGGTAGTGGTCTTGCCGCACCCCGAGGGGCCGAGCAGGCTGAAGAACTCCCCTTCCCGCACCTCGAGGCTCACCCCGTGTACCGCCAGGGTCCTGCCGTAGCGCTTGGTCACCGCACGTAGCTCCACCACCGGAAATCCTCCACCCCCTTTGTCAGGCACGCGTCAGTCCTCGGTAGTAGAGGGCGGTCAGCGATAACGTGGCCACGAGGAGCAGATACCCCATGGCGGCTGCTCCTGAAAGATCCAGCCCCAAGAAGGCCTTGCGGTAGATGTAAAAGCTCACCAGGTCGGTGGCAGTACCAGGTCCCCCGCGGGTGAGGACGTAGACCAAGTCGTAAGTGCGGGCCTCCGCCACCACCTGCAAGATGAGGAGCACGCCTAGGACGGGCAAAAGCAAGGGGAAGGTTACCCGCCAGAAGGCCTGCCAGGGCGTGGCCCCATCCACGTGAGCCGCCTCCAGGGGCTCTTTGGGGAGACTTCTCAGACCCGCGAGGAGCACTAAGGCGGCGAAGGAGGCCTGCTGCCACACGTCCACCAGGGCCAAGGTGAGGAGGGCGTAGCGGGCGTCCCCCAGGAAGTCCCGTCCCCCGAAGAGATAGGCCAGGATGCCCAGCTCCGGGTGGAGGATCATCTTCCAGATAAGCCCCACCCCCACCGGGGCGATAAGCATGGGGAGGCTCACGGCGAAGTAGTGAAACCCCCGAAAAGGGAGGCGCTGGTGGAGGAGGACGGCGAGGAGAAGCCCGAAGGCCAGGGTGAGCCCCACGGTGAGGCCCACGTAGATGCCGGTGAGGGCGAGGGCGTGGCGGAAGTAAGGGTCCTGGAGGGCATCCAGGTAGCGCCTAAGGCCCTGGAAGGCCATGCTGGGCTTGAGGAAGGTGTAGTCGGTGAGGGAGAGGTAGAGGGCGTAGAGCAAAGGCAGGCCCACCACTCCTGCCAGGAGTAAAAGCCCTGGAAGGGCGAGGAGGAGGCCTGTACTCTTTCCCATTACCTCATGAGCCCCGCTTTCTTAAGGAGGGCCTCGAGGCCCTTGGCCGCATCCTGGAGGGCCTGCTTCACAGGCTTCTGGCCCGAGGCTGCTAGGCTTATCTCCCGTCCCACCACGTCCTCCATCTCTGCGGTATAGGCGAAGATAGGCACCTTCTTAGCTCCGGCGATGATGCGCTTTGCCTCCTCGTAATAGGGATACTTCCTGAGCACCTCGGGGTCTTGGAAGGCATCTTTGCGGGTAGGGGCGTGACCCTTAAGGGCCCGTTCCTTCACGATGGGTTGGGACTCCACCCAGCTGATGAACCGCCAGGCCGCCTCCTTGTTGGCGCTGTTTTTGGGGATCGCCCAGCCCCAGCCCCCGTTCACCCCGGCCCCGCCCGGCATAGGGCTCAAGGCTACCTTACCCGCTACCTTGGGGCACTGTTTGGGGTTGTCCAGCTGGGGGAGCATCCACCAGTAGGTGATCATGCTGAAGGCACCCCCCTGGCACATGACCCGAAAGGTGTCGTCAAGGTTGGCGTTGAGCGCTCCCTTCTGGGCGGCTTCCCTAAGGTTGCGGACGTAGAGGGCGAGGGCCTTTTCTCCTTGGGGAGAATTCAGGGTCACCCGCCAGTTCTTGTCCACATAATCCCCACCCATGGCGAAGAGGTAGTTGGAGAACTCCATGAAGTTGGGGTCTCCCCGCTGTCCCTGCATGGCGGCCCCGGCCACCCCAACGTTTTTAGCCATGAATAGGGAAAGGTCCACGTACTCCTGGAGGGTCTTGGGAAGGGCCAGGGGCCTTTTAAGGAGGGCCTGGTACCTCTCCTGGAGGTCCTTCCTGGAAAGAAGGTCCTTTCTGTAGATAAGGCCCATGGCGTAGTTGTACATGGGGATCATGTAAAGGGTGCCCCGGTAATAACCCACCAGGTCCAGCATGGAGGGGTAGTAGACTGAAAGATCAAACCCACTCTTCTTCACATAGGGTTCCAGAGGCTCAAGCCATCCCGCTGCCGGGAACTCGCCCGCCCAGAGGAAGTCCACCTCTAGGAAGTCGTAGGCGCTTTGGGGGGCAAGGAGTTGGGCCACCAGCTTGTCGTGCATGGCCGAGTACTGCACCTTCTCAAACTCCACCCGGATCCCCGTCTCCCTCTCAAACTGGGGCAGAAGTTCCTCTATGATCCGGGTTTCGGGCACGTCCTCCATTAAGGCCCGGAGGACCACCCCCTGGGCCAAGGCCACCCCCAAGACCGCCGCGAACAGAGCCAAAACCCGCCTCATGCCACCACCTCCTTCACTTCACCGCCCCCAAGGTGAGGCCTTCCACCAGGTACCGGTCCACCGTGCGGGCGAGAAGGGCCACAGGAACCACTGAAAGGACCACCCCTGCCGCCACCTGCGCGAAGAGGACACCCCTTTGGGTAACGAGGGCCGAGAGGGCCACAGGGATGGTTTGGGTTTCGCGCCCAGAGAGGAGGAGAGAAAAAAGGAATTCGTTCCAGGAAAAGAGGAAGCCCATGACCCCGGAAGCGAAGAGGCCCGGGACCGAGAGGGGCAAAACCACGTGGAAGAAGGTAGTGAGCGGCGTGGCCCCATCCACGTGAGCCGCCTCCTCCACTTCTCTGGGAAAGCTCTGAAAGAATCCCATGAGGAGCCAGGCCATAAAGGGCAGGGCGAAGGCCAGGTGGGAGAGTACCAAGGCCATCAAGGAGCCTGAGAGACCAAGGGTGCGAAGCAGGGCAAAGAGGGGGAGGGCCAAGACGATGGGCGGGAGCATTTGAGTGGCTAGGACGGCGAAGCGCAAGGGATGACCCCCTAGGCGGTAACGGGCGAGGGCGTAACCGAGACCTGCAGCCAACGGGAGCCCCAGTAGCACCACCAAGGAGGCCACCACGAGACTGTTACGGAACCCTCTCCCCAGGGGGCCCTCCAGCACCTGGCGGAAGTTCTCCAGGGTGAGGGGGCCGAGGACCGGGGGGAGGGCATAGGCGAGCCCCTCGGGGAGGAGGGCGCTTCGCAGGGTCCAGAGGAGGGGGAGGAGGAAGGCCAGGGAGAAGGCAAAGAGCAGGGCGCTCGCCAAAAGGTGGAGTCTCCTAGAAGATCCAGGCGCCACCGTTCACCTCCAAGGCCTCTCCGGTGATGAAGTCCGAGTCCGGTCCTGCCAGGAAGGCCACCGCCTTGGCTACGTCCTCTGGGGTTTCCAGACGGCCCAGGGGGGTCTGGCGGATATACTCCTGGCGTACTTCCTCCGGGTTTAGTCCCCTCAACCTTGCTTCCCAAAGGACCTCCCGCTCCTGCATAGAGGTCCGCACAAATCCCGGATTGACCGCGTTCACCGTTATCTTGTAAGGGGCGAGCTCCTTGGCCGCTGCCTGCACCAAGCCCAAAACGGCGAACTTGCTGGCAGAGTAGTGGGCGAGAAGAGGGGCGGCTTGCCTTGCGGCCATGGAGGCGGTGGCGATGATCTTGCCCCTAAGTTCCCGTCCTGGCATGAGGTCCTGGGCTACCATGGCCCGGGCGAAGGTCTGGAGGGTGAGAAAGGTTCCCTTGGCGTTGACCCGGAAGTTGAAGTCCCATTCCTCCTCCGTGAGGTCCAAAAAGCGGTTCATCGTGGACACGCCGGCGTTAGCCACCAGGACGTCCAGACGACCGTCTTCCTGATAGACCCGCTCCCGGGCAGCCTCGAGGCTGGACCGGTCCGCCACGTCCACCTGGAGGTAGGGCGCGCCCAGAGCTTCCCCAACCTCCCGGGCCGCCTCAGTGTCTAGGTCCGTGACCCAGACCTTGAACCCGTCCCGGGTAAGCCTTTCGGCGATGGCTCTGCCGATCCCTCTTCCTGCTCCTGTAACCAGAGCGTTAGGCATAGCTACCCCCCAGCTTTGGGTAGAAGTCCTTAAGTCTTTGGTAAAGTTCCCGGTAGAGGGGATAGAAGCGGCGATAGGAGAAGGTCCATTCAGCCTCAGGTTCCGTGATTCCAGCTACCTCCCGCCTGAGGTCGGCAAAACCCCAAAGACCTACGGCCACTCCTGCCAGGAAGGCCACCCCGTAGGCGCTTCCCCGCTCCCCCCCTGCCAGGTACACCAAGGGGGCCTCGAGAACGCTGGCCAGGATCTTCCGCCACAGGGGGCTTCTCGCCCCGCCGTCCAGGACGAGGTACCGCTCCACCCGGTGGCCCCGGGCCTGTAGGACCTCCACATGGTGCCGGTAGGCGTACCCCACCCCCTCTAGGAGGGCCCGCCAAAGGTGAGCGGGCGTGTGGGCCAGGGTGAGGCCCACCACAGTCCCCCGGGCCTCCGGGTCGTGCACCGGGGTCTTTTCCCCGAGAAAGTAGGGGAGAACTAAGAGGCCTTCCCCTCCCGGGGGCACACCCTCGGCCTCCCGGTCCAGTTCCGCGAAGGAGGCCCCCCTCTGGAAGCCATCCCTGAACCAGCGGAGCAGGCTCCCCGTGGTGGCCATGCACCCGTTGAGCACGAAGAGGCCGGGGACATCGTGGAAGTCAATGAAGAGCTCGGGCACGGGGGCAAACCGATCCACAGCGTAGAGGAAATCTCCAGCGCCGCCCAGCTTCAGTACGGCTTCGCCCGGGGAAAGCAGGCCCGCAGCCAGGGCGGCGGCGATGTGGTCTGCGCTCCCTGCGATCACCGGAAGGCCCTTGGGGAGGCCGGTGGCCTCGGCCGCCTCCCGCACCACCTCCCCGACCACCTCTAGGGGATTGCGGACCGGTCCAAAAAGGTTCGGTGAGGCCTCCACGGCCTCTAGGATGTCCTCAAGCCAGCGTCGGCCCACGGGATCAAAAAGCCCCGACTCCAGGGCCCAGTTGGCTTCCTGGTAGCGAGCCCCCGTAAGGCGGAAGGCCACGTGCTCATAGGAGCCCGAGACCCAGCTGACCTTTCTCCAGATCTCAGGCCTGTGGCGGCGGAACCAGAGGAGCTTGGGAGCTACCACCTGTTGGTTCCATATGGAACCGGTCCGGGCAAAAAGCCACTCGTCTCCGAAGCGCTCCCTTAGCTCGCGGATCTCCGCTACTGCCCGGGCGTCGTTCTGCAGGGGTGCAGGGGCTAAGGGACGGCCCTTTGCATCGTGAAGGACCACCGCTGGCACCATGCCCGAGACCCCGAGGGCCTTCACCCCTGCGGGGTCAAACCCCTGGAGGACCTCCCGGATCCCCTCCACCACCCCGTGCCACCAGGTGCCGGGGTCTTCCTCCGCAAAGCCGGGATGAGGGGTGAGGAGGGGATGGGGGCGCTCCGCTGCCCGAAGAGGGCGGGCCTCTCCGTTCAGCAGGAGGACCTTTACCGCGGTAGTGCCCACATCCACGCCCAGGACCACGTTTACCCCCTAGCTTGCCGAACAATCTCCATAAAGCTTCTGGCCCGCTCGGGGTCTACCTCGTTCCAGGTGATCCCGTCCCGTTTGAGGGCCGTGCCTACTATGACCCCATCCGCCACTTCCAAGATCTCCCTCACGGTCTCGTGGCGCACCCCGGTGTTGGCCAGAACGGGTACCTGGGGCAAGGCCCTCTTGACGGCCCGGAGGTGGTCCAGGTTCACGCCCTCCCCGGTCATGGGCCCGGAGACCAGAACGGCATCGGCAAGGCTGGAGAACACGGCGCTTTTCGCTCGCTCAGGGAGGGACCGGGTGTCCAAGGGGGAGGCGAATTCAGCAGAGATGTTGTAAAGCAGGAACAAGTCTTCCCGCAAGAGGCGCTTCCGATACCGTAGGGCCTCGGCGGCGCGGCCCTCCCACAGACCCATGTCCGAACTGTACAACCCGGTGAAGATTTCCCGGGCGAATCGAGCTCCGGTAGCGGCGGCTAAGGCCATAGTGGCCAAGGGATCCCAGAGCACATCTACCCCGAAGGGTACCCGGATGAGGGGCTTTAAGCGGCCGATGACATAGGCCATGGTAGCCACGCTGGCCCGGTCCACGGAAAGCTCGTAAGGGCGATCGTTCTCATTGCCAAACATCAGCGCGTCCACCCCTGCCCCTTGTAGAGCCAGGAGGTCGCTTTGGGCCGCCTCCACGATCGCCTCCAGATCCCCGTCGTAGAGGGGGGTGCCTGGGAGGGCCTTGAGATGCACCATGGCGATAACGGGCTTGCGGCCAAATAGGGCTTCAAAGCGTTCCATCCACCACCTCCACTCTCACCAGGGACTGGAGGTTTGCTTCCTCCAGGTCAGTGATCACCCGTTCCAGGGCGGAAAGAGGGGCTACGAAAGCCGGTGCCCTTTTTCCCCACTTGCTCTTATCGGAGAGGAGGACCGTCCTTTGGCTCACTGCCATAGCCTTGCGCTTGACTGCGGCCTCCTCAAAGGTATGGTTCGTAACCCCCTCCAGGTCAAAGGCATCGGCTCCCATAAAGAAGAGATCAGCCCGTACATAGTCTAAAAGTTCCTCGGTCCATGGACCCACCACGCTATAGAACCCATTGCGCACAAGACCCCCCACCACAAGGACTTCTGTTCTCCCCTGGGCTGCGGCTTGAGCCACGGGAAGGTCCAAGGCCACTACCCTCAGGGGGCGGCCCGCCAAAAACCGGGCCAAGGCCAAGGCAGTGGTGCCCGAGTCCAGGACCACCGTAGCCCCATCAGGCACTAAAGTGGCTGCCCTACGGGCAATGGCCTCCTTTATCCTGAGGTTTCTAGCAATCTTTTGGACGTAGGGTGGTTCCGCCTCCATGAAAAGCGCTCCGCCATGTGCTCGTTGAAGCAGTCCCTGGCGAGCGAGGAGGGCCAAGTCTCGGCGGACAGTGGCCTGGGAAACTCCCAGGCGCTCTGCAAGGTCCCGGGTGCTCAGGGCTCCGTAATGGTGAATGAGGTGCAGGAGCTTATTGCGCCGCTCTGCAGCTAGGGGCATCTTCTTGCTTGAATGTAAGCGAAAATGCGCGATCTTGTCAAGATCTGAGCTGGGAGGCTACCTTCTCGGGCGGCAAGCGTCAGGCGGGACCGGGGAAAAGACCACCCCTTGGCTTATCTGAGGGGCTGTAACGTTATCCTATTCCCATGCGCCTTATCGGCATCGCCACCCAGCGGCGAAGTGCCGAGGGTGGGCTTTTCTTGGGTCTTGTGGGGGCCTATATGGAGGCCCTGGCGGCCCAGGGTCTGGCCTACGTCCTGGTGCCGCCTCAAGGTGAGGCGGCATTGGAGCGGCTCCTGCGGCACCTGGACGGGATCCTCCTCCCGGGGGGAGGGGACGTGGACCCTGGGCTCTATGGGGAGGAGCCCCTTCCGGAGCTTGGGGAGGTGGATCCTGAGCGGGACGGCCTCGAGGTCTTCCTAGCCCGCTACGCTGCGGAGAAGGGGCTTCCTCTCCTTGGGGTGTGCCGGGGGGTCCAGGTGTTGAACGTGGCCCTGGGGGGGAGCCTCCACCAGGACCTGGGCCGGGCGGGTTTTGCCCTGCAGCACTACCAGAAAAGCCCTCCCGCCTGGGGGGCCTTGGCCCACCGGGTGGAGCTTACGGGGGAGAGCCCCCTCACCGCCCTCTTCCCGCCCTCCTTCCGGGTGAACTCCTACCACCACCAGGGGGTGAAGGCCTTGGGGAGGGGTCTGAGGCCTGCGGCCTTCTCCCCGGACGGTCTGGTGGAGGCGGTCTTCCTAGGGGGCCACCCCCTTTACCTGGGGGTGCAGTGGCACCCGGAGCTCCTGCGGGCGCACTGGCCCCTTTTCGGGCTCCTCCGCCGGGCCTAGGTCTCGTCCTCCCAGAGCCTCTCCAGGGCTTCCCGGGGTCTTAGGACCTCAAAGGCTTCGCCGGTCCAGAGGAGCTCCAGGGGCCTAGGGGTGTCCAGGTAGGGGAGGGCCATGCTGGCCCCGTAGGCTCCGGCCTCCAGGAAGGCCAGGGCGTCCCCTTCCTTGGGCCTAGGGAGGCGCACCCCCCTTAGGAGGACATCCCCGGCCTCGCAGGCGGGGCCCGCCAGATCGTACTCCACCTCCTCCCCGCCCTCGTAGAGGGGCAGCACGGGGTGGACGGCCCCGTAGAGGAGGGGCCGGAGGAAGGCCGTCATGCCCCCGTCCAGGAGGAGGTAGTTCCTCCTGGTGCGCTTTGTGCCCACCACCCGGACCACGAAGACCCCGGCCTCGGCCACCAAGTACCGTCCGGGTTCCAGGAAAACCTGGGCCCCGTAGAGGCGGGCCAGGGCCCTCACCGGCTCCCTGAGGGCCTCCAGGGGAAGGTCCAATCCCAAGCCTCCCCCCAGGTCCAGGACCTCTACGGGGCCCACCTGGGGGAAGAGCTCTTCCAGCACCTGGTACCCGGCGAGGAAGTCCTCCACGGCTTCCAGCTTGGAGCCCAGGTGCAGATGGAGGCCCTGGAAGCTGAGGCCGAGCTCCCGGGCCAGGGCGAGGAGCCTAGGCACCTCTTCGGGTAGGACCCCGAACTGGCTCTCTCCCCGGCCTGTGGCCAGGTGGGGGTGGGTGGCCACGGGGAGGTCCGGGTTCACCCGGAGGAGGACCCGGGCCCCCGGAAGGAGGCGGGCTACCCGCAGGAGGTCGCCCTCGGAATCCAACACCACCCAAGGGGCCTTCTCCCGAAGCGTTCCCAGGGCTTCTTCCGTCTTCACTGGGCCGTTCCAGAGCACCTCCTCGGGGCCAAACCCTGCCCGGTACGCCCGGAGGACCTCCCCCAGGGAGACGGCCTCGGCTCCCAGGCCCAGGGCGCGCAGGCGGCGTAGGAGGCCCAGACGGGGGTTGGCCTTGAGGGCGTAAAAGAGCCTGGCCTCGGGGAAGGCTTGCCTGAGCCTCTTTACCTGGG